>NZ_JADBUB010000180.1:0-12612 GCF_020245865.1 Microcystis sp. M169S2 | reverse complement strand
GAAAAATCAGTGGCATTGGCAGGATTGCTGCCGCTGCCGGTAACTACCCAGTTAACGTTATTGGTTCCCGTGGTATTAACCGCACGAGTGACGGTGAAGGTAAAGGCTTTACTGCCACTGTTGCCCTCGGTTTGATTGGCATTGGTGGCCGCAATAGCGAGGGTGGGAACTGCTGCATCATCATTTTGGATAGTGCCAATAGCTGTAGCGGTGGTAATAGTAGCGCCGTTGGTGGCATTGGAGAGGGTGACGGTAAAGTTTTCGTCCGGTTCTACCGTTGTATCCCCCTGAACGTTAACAGTAATTACTTTTGAGGTTTCCCCGGCGGCAAAACTCAAGGTTCCTGACGGGAACAACCCTCCGACAAAATCCGTGGCATTGGCGGGATTGCTGCCGGTGCCGGTAACTACCCAGTTAACGTTATTGGTTCCCGTGGTATTAACCGAACGAGTGACGGTGAAAGTAAAGGCTTTACTGCCACTGTTGCCCTCGGTTTGATTGGCACTGGTGGCGGCAATGGCGAGGGTGGGAACTGCTGCATCATCATTTTGGATAGTGCCAATAGCTGTAGCGGTGGTAATAGTAGCGCCGTTGGTGGGAGTGGAGAGGGTGACGGTAAAGTTTTCGTTCGGTTCTACTGTTGTATCCCCTTGAACGTTAACAGTAATTACTTTACTGGTTTCTCCCGCAGCAAAACTCACGGTTCCTGACGGTAACACAGACCCGACAAAATCCGTGGCATTGGCAGGATTGCTGCCGCTGCCCGTAACTGCCCAGTTAACGTTATTGGTTCCCGTGGTATTAACCGCACGAGTGACGGTGAAGGTAAAGGCTTTACTGCCACTGTTGCCCTCGGTTTGACTGGCACTGGTGGCAGAAATTGCTAGGGTAGTCCCTGTCGGCAACGCCACTAGGACGGGTTCAATGGCGATGGAGTATGCGATCGCCAGTTGGCCGGAGGGTTGACTAACTCGAAGTTGATAGACCTTACCGGGTTCTGGAGTCGGGGTGGTGAGTTGCAGGGAACCAGCGCCAGTTTGGGTAGCCAGGGGGGTATTGAGGTTACTGGGGTCAAACAGTTGGGCGGTGGCGGTAGCATTGCCAGCAATGTGAACAGTGACGGATAGGGGAACCAGTTGACTCACCTTGGGCAGGTTGAATTTAAACCAATCGGGAGTGGTGGAATCGACTTGTAAGCCGGTAAACCAGTTGTTTTGAATGATAGTGCCGAGATCGACCGCTTTGGCGGCGGTGTTATTGCCAGTAGCCCAATCGTTGCTGTTTTGGACAGCACCGGGGGCGTTAATGGCGAGGGTGTAGTTGGGAATGGGTTGGCCGGTCGTCGTGGGACTGTTGACCAGTAATAAATATTCTTTATTGGCCACTAATCCCGATAGGTTAAAGCTGGCTTGCCCGTTGCTGGCGGTGGCGGTTTTCAGCGCCGTGGTCCGGTTATCGGGGTCGAAGAGGGAAACCGCTAGGCTTTGGCCGGTTTGGGGGGTGAAGGAAACCGTGAGGGTGTTGCCAGTCCCGCCGGCTTGGGAAAGGCTAAAGCGGTAATAGTCTTGATCGGCGGCGTTGGGAAGGCTGAGGTTCGTAAAGCGATGGCCGTTACCGGTTAAGGTGTTGAGGTTAAAGGCGCGGGCGGCCACGTCGTTGCCTTCGGCCCAATCCTGTAGCAGGGGATTGCGGGTGCTACTGCCGCGGGTGGTAAAGGCGTTGAGGAAATTTGTCCAGCCGGTGGCGTTGAGGAATTGCGAGTTGCGGCTGAGGTAACCGGCGTCGATCGCCCCACTATTGGGAAAATAGACCGAGAGACCCTGAACGTTGCGTTGGTCGGCGGTTTTATCCACCACTAGGTTACGCAGGGCGGTGAGGGCGTTATTGGCGGCGGTTTTGAGATTGGCGGGAAGATTGCTGTTGGTGCTGGTGGCGACGGCTTGGAGGAACTGACCTAAATCCCGGTAGTAGGGGGCGGGGTAGAAGCTGTTGGCGAAATCGCGGGCATCTTTGATCGCGTCCCAAGTGGCGTTACTGGTGAGGGCAACGGCGGCATCGGTAAAGGTTTTGATGCTGGTGACGAGGGTGTTGAGGGCAGATGTGCTGGTGGCGGAGAGGGTATCCCAACCCCGACGGTCGCCTTGGTGTTGTTGTTGGTAGCTGGCGATGAGGCTATTGGCCAGATCGATGGCTTTGACTTCGCCGGGGTTATTGATCAGGGCGGCGAAGGCGGTGGTGTAGTCGTAGCCGGTGTCTTCGGCGGCTTCCTGAGAGGCGACAAAAATTTCGGCGTGGTTGCGCACCATATAGGCCACTTCCGCCATAGCCATTAAACAGGCATCAAAAGCCAACAGTTTGAGGGAGAAGCTGGGATCGGCGTTTTTGACGTTTTGGAGGGCGGTGTCGAGTTCGGTACTGTAGAGGCGATCGGCACCGGTATTGGCGGAGGTGCCTTCGTTATCGACGTTAAAGCCTCCGAGTTCGCCGTTGCCGTGGTTCCACAGGATGAGGCCGTAGTTATTGGCCGGGGCGGCGGATTTGGCGAGGTTGATAAATTCCGTCAGGGTAGCGGGATCGCCGGAGTTTTTCTCGTCTAGGAGGGTGAAGGGGGTGGCGACGCGCTTGAGATCGGTGTCGGGTTGGAGAATGGCCCAGCCGGCGGTTCCCCAAGCGGTTTGATTGGCGGTGGCGTAGGGTCGGTTGGCGGTTTGATCCCAGAAGACGGCGATTTTGACGTTACTGGGCAGGGAGGCGGCGGCCAGTTCCATCTCGTTGATGTCGTTGAAGGCGGACTCTGCTAGGTCACTGCCGGTCATATAGACGAAGATCGTCCATTCGTTTTTGGTGTTGGCGGCGTTGGTGGGCGCGTCGATGTAGAACTGGTAGTTGTTGGTAGCGTTGCTGTTGCCGATGACCCGCGCGTAGTAGGTGCCGGCGATTTCTCCGGCGAGGGAAAGGGTTTCGCGGTTATTCGTAGCGCTGGAGAGGTTGGCGGTTTTGTAGGGGGTGGTCAGGTTGCTGGCCCGATAGAGTTCCAGTTGCAGGTCGCCCTGGGCGTGTTCAAATTCGATGCTGAGGAAGTTGGCGGCGGTGCCGGTTTGGGTGGTGGTGAATTTAAACCAGTCGTTGTCTCCTGGATGGATGGTGAGTCCGGGGATACTGCGGAGGTTACTGATGCGATCGAGGTCGGTGGCGGTGGCGGCGCTGTTGTTGGTTTCGAGGTAGTCGGAGAGGATGGGGGTTTGAGTCCCGTTGGGGGCGCTGAGGGTGAAGGTGTAGTTGGGGTTGGTAGCGTTCTGGTAGCCGAGGACTTGGACTTTATAAGTACCGGCGGCAAGGCCGTCGAGGCTGATTTCTTCGTAGTTTTCGGTGGTTTCGGATCGTCCCCGCACGGTCGCGCCGTCTTGGTTATAGAGGATGAGATCGAGGTCGCCGAGGGCGTGGTTGAAGTCGATGCGGAGGTTATGACCGGCTTTGCCGACGCTGGTGGTTTTGAATTGGAACCAGTCTCGATCGCTGGCGGTGTGGATGGAGAGGGCGCTGAGGGAGGTTACGCCTTCGACGGTTTTAAGGTCGTAGGGTTTGGTGTGGGTGTTGTCGGTGGTGGCTTCTGTCCAATCCCCGGCGGTGTCTAGCGGGGGCGGGCCGCTGAAGGTGAGGATGTAGTTGGGGTTGGTCGCGCCGTTAACGCCACTGACTCGTACTAGGTAATCTCCTTTGGCTAATCCAGCGAGGTTGATCTGTTGATTGCCACTGTTGCCCCCGGTGCGATCGACTAGGAAGGTTCGGTATTGGCTCTCGGTGGTGTTGGTCGTGGTGTTAAAGGCTTCAAAGAGTTCGAGTTGTAAGTTGCCTAAAGAGTTATCGAAGTTTAAACCGACATATTGTCCATCTTGTCCTTGACCCGATAATGTGAATCTGAACCAGTCTTGATCGGTGGCGGTATCGATGGAAAGATCGGGAATGCTCGTTAGATTTTGACCCGAAGATTTGAATTCTATTCGGTCTATATTGAAACGTTGTTTTAGAAAAGCCCCAAAAGTCCTGATGTCGGGAAATTGACTAGCTAATTGAAAAAATTCTGGAAGTCGATTGCGAGAAATTACTACTATTCGGCCTGGTGTTGTTTGTTGAGGTGTAAAGCTATTTTGGGGAGAACTTTGTGTCGGAGAAAAACTATTACTATTCGGCAGATTCTGAACATTAACTGCCTTTCCATAATAGTCATAACCTCTTTGATAGAACTTTATGATCTCGCTATCAAAGACTCGATTAAAACCATTGTTGCCTGGTCTTTGTGTATAAAAATTTCCGTATTGATCGCGATACCCAGTCGGTAGTGAAGATTGATTGCTCGAGCTAAAATTTGGGTTAAAAGAGGCCGCCACCCTGTAATCGCTTTGAGCTAATGATCTTTCGGTTTGATCTAATTCTAGTCGCTTATTCGACAGAGTTCGCGCATCTCGAATTGGTGAGATATCTGGACCTATATTTCGTCCCCCCCCGCTAACCGCCAAATCCCGCAACTGATAAGCATCCTTCGGGCCATTGGTCGCGCCTTCCAAAGCGTCGGCTACCAAGTCAGGAATCCCCTGCACCGTGAGGCTGTAGTTGGGATTGACGGCGCCGGACACTTTGACGTAGTAAGCGCCGGGGTCGAGGTTCGCAAGGGAAACCTGCTCCGAGTTTTTATCGGTATTGGACTCCCTTAATTTAGTCCCCGATGCGTTAAAGAGTTCGAGCCACAGATCCCCCTCTTGGTGATTAAAGTCAATACCGACAAACTGATTAGCGGCGGTGCGTTGCTTCACCTGCACCTTAAACCAATCCTGATCCGTCGCCGTGTGAATCGAGAGGGCGCTGAGGGCCACACCGCCGTCAATATTCCGCAGATCGTAGCCCAGCGTTAGGGTATTATTCGGCTGACTGCGCTTATCCAGCCAATCCGCCTCCGGGGTTTGGGGCGCGTTGATCAAGAGGGAATAACCCGGATTCGTCACCGAACTGGTCGCCCCATAGACCCGCGCCGTATAGGTTCCCGCCGCTAACCCCGCCAAAGACACCGATTCCCGATCGCCCTGGGTGTCAGAGGTTAACACCGGCGTGGATTGACCTTCGCGGTAGAGTTGCAACTGAAGATTCCCCAACTGGTGATCGAAGGCGATACTCACCTCCTGACCCGCAAGCCCCGTACCAATGGTCGTAAACTTAAACCAATCCTCGTCGCCGCCCTGATGGATGGATAGCCCCGAAAACAGACGAGACCCGTCAATTGCCTGAAGATCCGTCGCCGTCGCGCGGGTGTTATTCGCCTCCGCCCAATCCGCCTTACTGACACTGGGATCGGGCGCATTGACAGAAAGCTGATAACTGGGATTAATCGCGCCGTTATAACCCGTCACCTTCACCAGATAAGTTCCCGCCCCTAGGGGTTGATTGCTGGCGTTGACCAAATTCAAGCGCTCGAAATTATTGGTGGTTTCCGACTTGCCTAACAGAGTCGTGCCATTAGCAGCGTAAAGCTCAAGCTCCAAATCCCCCAGGGTATGGTCAAAATCAATTTGTAGATAATCCGTGGCGCTGGCCGTCGCCAAGGTCGTGAACCGGAACCAATCCACATCCGTCGCCGTGTGAATCGAGAAAGGCTCCCAGGTTTGGAACCCCTGCACCGTCCTCAGATCCCGCGCCGTCGCCGCCGTGTTATTGGCCGCCAGCCGATCCGCCCAATCCCCCGCCGCATTCACCGGGGCGCTGATGGCCACACTATATTCTGAATTTGTCGCCCCGTTATAGCCATAGACCTTGAGGAAATAGACCCCCGCATTGCGACCATTGAGGGAAATGCTCTCCGTATTCCCCACTCCCTGGGAAGAATCCAGAAGGGTCGTCCCATCAGAAGCGTAAAGCTCAATGTCCAAATCCCCCTGCTGGTGGTTGAAAGTAATACCCGCCGCGTCAGATACCCCGCCCTTAGCGTCAATCTCGAAGCGGAACCAGTCCGTGTCGTTGGCGGTAATCGATAAATTGTCCCGATTAAACTGACGGTCAAGCTTGCCCAAGTTGGTCGCCCGACTGATCGCGTTGTTATTATCGGAGCCTTCCCCCCAGTCCGCCGTTACCCCAGCAAAGGGCGCGTCCACTGTCAAGGCGTAACGAGGGTTAACCTCCCCGTTGTGACCATAGACCCGCAAATAGTAAGTCCCGGCACTCAATCCCTTTAAGTCCACCGAATGGGCGTTGGCGACCCCCTCCGAGGTTTTGAGTAGGGTGTTAGAGCTATTGTAAAGCTGTAGATCTAGATCCCCCAGGGTGTGGTCAAAACTAATGGCCGCGTAATGTCCCTGCTGACCGGCGCCGGCGATCGTGAACTTAAACCAATCCACATCACTACCGTTGTGAATCGAGAGAAACTCCTCGGGATCAGTACCCAAGGTGACCACCTGCCGCCCCTGTTGGGAGGGCGCAATTTGATTATTTAGGTTATAGGCCGTCGAAAAACTATTATTCGACTCAAAGCTATCCGCCCCGTTGGCTAAAGGTGCGCTAATGGTCAGGTCGTAGTTGGGGTTAGTGGCGTTGTTATAACCCAACACCCGCACAAAATAATCGCCGCTAGTCTGCCCCTCTAGGGAAATACGCTCACTATTAGACGTTCCTGCCGAACTGAGGATGCGGGTACCGCTACTATTGTAAAGCTCTAGGTCAACATCCCCCAAACTGTGATCGAAGGTAACGCTGACAAAATCATTAGCCGTTCCCCGACTCGGTAAATTGAACTTAAACCAATCATTATCACCGGCGGTAATAGACAGATTTTGCCAGGTTTTGAGGGGAGACGTGCGGAGATTGCTTAAATCCTTCGCCACTGCCCGCGTATTATTGGCTTCAAAAATATCATCCCCAGGGGTATTAACGACTAGGGAATAATTGGGATTGACGGCGCCGTTAAAGCCTAACACCCGTACAAAATAGGTTCCTGTTCCCCGGCCCGCTAGACTGATGGACTCAAAATTACGAGTTCCCTTGGATTCCCCAATTTTGTTACCGGCGCTGTTGTAAAGCTCAATATCCAAATCCCCTTGGATATTATCCAGCGCAATGCCGACAAAATGCCCCTCCGCGCCAGTTTGCTTGAGGTCAAAACTAAACCAATCCTCATCGCTGGCCGTGTGGATGGAAAGATTATTCCACTCCTTGTAACCGCTCTCAGAACTCCAACCAAAATTCTTTAAGGCCTTAGCGGCACTTCGGGTGTTATTGCTCTCAAAGCTATCGCTCTGAATTCCCGAAGTCGTTCCGGGCGCGTTGATAATTAAATCATATTCATTCGTTTGCCCAAGCCAACTGTAAACCGCCACTCGGTAGGTACCTTGGGGCAGTCCCCAGAGGGATATATACTCCCCGTCGGTGTTATTGGCCTCGTAGGTAATCAGACGACCTTGGTTGTCATAGAGGGCTAAATCTAAATTCCCCTGGATGTTATTAAAATCAATGGCAATGTAATGATTATTGTTAGTCTGCCCTGTAATCGTAAAAGAAAACCAATCCTGATCCGTGGGGGTATGGATAGACAGATCATTTTCCCGCTTAAAGCCCGCAACGGTTCCCAAGGACGTTGGCGTTGTTCCAAAATTATTAGAGTTACCACTGGTTTCTAGGCGATCGCCTGTAGTCGTAAAAGCCACTGGCAGATTAAATTCCAGTAAATAACCAGGACTGGTCTGCCCAGCATAACTCCCCAACTGGACAACGTAGGTCCCCGCCGGTAAACCGCCTAGGGGAACATAGTTGTAGCCAGACCCTTCTCCCAGAGCATAGAACAGAAAGTTACCGGCGCTGTCAAAGAAATTAAGATCAATAATCCCCTGAGCGCCATTAAAGAAAGCGGCGATATAGTGTTCATCGGTGGAGGTTCCCGCCGTGGTAAAGCGGAAAAAGTCGGTATCTGTAGAACTGTGAATGGTCAGATTTTGCAGGGCGCTTAATCCGCTCAGGGTTCCGAGATTTCTTGCCGTCGCGAGGGTGTTATTGGATTCGTATCCATCTTGAGGAATACTCGGTGCTGTGACTGTAAACGTGCGAGAAAATGAGTTATTCGACTCGTCACTTTCAAAAACCGCATTAGTAGAGTCAACCTGTAAGGTCAGGGTATAGTTGCCCGGTGCTAGAGGGCCAAGAGCGAAGTCGGTGAAGTAGTCAAAGTCGCCAGCGCTAAACGCAAGGTTATTCCAAGAAGCAATCTGGGTTCCATTCAGAAGTAAACGGATCGAAAAGCCCGATACCGTACTGCCACTGCCGATATTCTGCCAAGCGCCGTCGATATAGAGAGTATTAGTCGAGGTGATCTGGGTGGCGTGGGTCGAGTTCCCCGGCGTCGTGGAAATAATCAACTCCAACGGTACAGGCCACAAATCCGACTGGGGCGCATTAATCTCTAGTCGGTAGCCAGCCGAGCCTGGCCAACCAATGTTAGCACCGTAATAGTTATAAACAACAGCAGAATAGGTTCCAGCAGGAAGATCTGCAAGGGAAATGCCCTCTAAATTATAATTTGAGCCATAATCGTCTGCGCGAACTAAAAGCTGGCCGGTAGAGTGATTATAAAGGTCTAGTACCAGATCAACGTTCGTTGCGGTAGAGGACACTTGGACGTAATGATTACTATTTCCCTGACCGGTGGTCGAAAAAATCCAGATATCGCCGGAGTCTGATGTCGTGACGGAATCATCTCGATAGCCATATCCTTGCCTTAAACCCAGATTAGTTGTCGCCTGCTCTACTGCGACCAACTGCTCATCAATGGTAATGACCGCCCAATCATCCTCTGTCTGTAGGCGACGCAATTCCCCACTGCCAATCTCAACACCCCGCACCAGCGCCGAAAACAACTCACCCTCATCCCCGGTTGTATCCTGAGCGTTAACCACCAAATCCAAATAATGCCCAATCTCCTCTAACAACACCGCCCGCAAGCGCCCCGCATCCCCATTAACCACCGACTCCGACAGATAGATCTTGCCTGTCTGGGCCGAAAAAGCCCCTACCGCGCCGTCTAAAATCCCATCCGCTAGGATTTCAACTTCCGGCAGATTTCCGGGGGACGTTAACGCACGGAACCGTCGTGGCGTAATCTCCGTGCCAAAAACTAGCTTAAACTTTTCCGCAAAGAGAGGATCAGCGGCAAAATCCCCTAGGGATTGGAGAACATCAGCAACAGCAGAGCGTAAGGCGGGGGAGTAGGTATCCATGGCAGAAACGTATTAAACCTTGCTACAAGACAAATATAGTCATCTCAATTAAGATTGAGAATATCAATCTCAGAGTTCATAAGGATTGGCGTTGTCAGATCAGAATATGAAAGATGCAATGCAATCCTTGCTATCAAAGTGATTTCAGTTCCCAGCTGATTCTGATCATCTTTCAATTTGACAACGCCGTAGAATATGATTAATCTTCGCCCAATTCTGTAACTGTTGGCGATAATCGTAAATATTTGTTAAATTAAGTTGACAATTCCCTAAATATAAGCATCCCGGCGCACCATGGGAAACCAGGTGAATGGTGGTAATCTGGGGATTTCGTTGTAAAAAAGCGGATATTTGTTCGATTCCGTCTTGATTGGGAGTGAGAATAACGGTGGCGACTTCTGAAATTACTCCAGCTTGGAGACTTTGATAATCGCTAACACCAGCATCGAGGAAAACTACGGTAGCGGTTAAACGCTGATTTCTCGCACTATCCACCTGATTAGCTTGAACAAAGCCATCAGATTGAGCAAAATTGAACAAAACATCGTCAACAGCAGAAAGGCTCGGCAAAAGGGTAGAAGTCATGACATTGACCGCAAAGGATGACTTCGACTATTTTGTGCAAAGAATCCCGAATCTTTCAAGGTTTCTATAACAAAAATTAACATTTATACAAGAAACCGGGTTTCTTACTTAAAGGAGAAACCCATTTTCTCAGTTATTGCGAAGATGCGATCGCTAACGTCAAAGCGAGGCAGTTATTTGCTTAATTTTAGAGGTTTGCTGGCCAATTAGCATTTTTTGTGATAGATTGTAACCATAGTAACTTTTTATACTTAATTGTCAGTAATAATCATGAATGCTACAGCAATACGTCAACAAATAATTGAATCATTAGCTAATCTTTCTGGCGAACAATTATTGCAAATTAGAGAGTTAATCGAGCAAAATTTTTTGCCTCAAATTAAACCTAAATCAGAAGAAGAAAGACAGCAGTTAATTAAATCATTACAAGGTAAATATGCTCATGCACCCACCAGTAGTGAAGATTTTGCCCAACAAAAACAAGCAGAAATTGATTGGGAGGAGCGTAATAGATGAATATCATTTTAGATGCTTGTGCTGTAATTGCTTTTGTTCGTAATGAAACAGGAGCGGATCTTGTCAGAGAAACCATCACTAATCAAAATAATAACAAAATGATTCATGTTGTTAATCTTTGCGAAGTTTACTATAATTTTTATCGCGATATAGGAGAATCAGAAACAGAAAAACTAATTCAAGAATTAAGTGATATTAACATAAAAACTCGCTTTGATTTAAGTAGCAAGTTTTGGCGACAAGTAAGCCAATATAAGGCACTAATTAAGCGCATTTCTTTAGCTGATTGTTTTGCTTTGACTTTAGCCAATCAAGAAAAAGGAATTTTACTTACTTCTGACCGAAAAGAATTTGAACCGATTATTCCTCTTAATATTTGTCAGATTAATTTTATTCGTTAATAAGTCCAGAAACCGGGTTTCTCGAAGAAACCCGTTTTCTAGATAGGTTCTCAAAGAAACCCGTTTTCTAGATATTGATTTTAGCCAAAGACTGCTTAAATTCTGCGAGAGAATTAGCAGTAGCTGCTAATTTTAGTAGCTCTTCTAAGATAGTAGGGTTAGTCATTTTAAGAAGTTGACATGATTTTTTCCTGAATAATAGGGTGAAAAGTAAACAATTAAGTCCCTAAAGAAGGCACCATCCAGACGGATTGAGTGCCGTCGAGGTCGTTATCTGGTCCAATCAGTGCCGGGTTGCGGTAGCCCGGGAGGACGGAGACAGCGAAAACCTCCTCCACGCCGCTATTGAACCAAAAAGTTGCCACCAGTTGACCGGTGGCCAGGTTGACAATAGCCAACCCGCACCGCAATTGATTACGCCGCTCATCCAGGGGTAAACCGCCAAAAACCGCCGTTTCCCGCACTTGGGACAACCCGACAAAGGCGTGACCTTCCCAACAGTCTAAACCCCGGGTAAAACCGGGCAATTCCGCGATGATTTCCGTGCTGCCAGTTTGGGGATGCCAACGGTTCAAGGTTCCATAACCGGAATTGAGGAAATAGAGATTACCCTGGTAAAGACGGGGAGAATGGGGCATAGCTAAACCCCGCAGAATCACCTCTCCCCTCGGCACATCAATCAAGCATCCCCCTTGGGCCTTATTCTCTCGCCAGAGGCTTTCCTCGTTGGTTTCCCCCAATGCCGTTACATAGGCGGGAGTGCCGCTATTTTCAGCCATAGCCAAGCCATTGAGGTGGCAGCGGTCACCGGGGACTAACTCGGTAATAAAGGGCGGTTTCCACTGGGGGAGAAAACTCCAATTTCCTTCGATAGTTGCCAGACAGTTAAATAGGGTATTGACCACCCAAAGGCGATTACTGCCAAAGGCCAAATCATGACCCATAATCGGACCGGTGAGGTGAGAGGAACGAGCTAAAAAAGCAATATCCTGTTCCCCTTCCGGTTTAATCTGGGGGGCAATCTCTCGATTAGCGGGTAAATTCCAAATTGCCTGACGAGCGCCCACAGCAATTCCGGTAGCGGTTCGGGTTAAACCCATTGCTTGGTCAAAATGGGCGAAACTCACCCGCATTTGTCCTTGATAAGTGCCAATGCTGGCCACTCGTCCCGCTTGGTAGGTGGAAATCAACACTGAGAGGTCAAACTGGTTGAGTAATTCCGGCAGATTGAGGCTGTACTCATAATTGACCGGCACTGCTTGGCGCTGAGTTGGACTCGCTGCCGGCGCTTGGGTATCTGAAAACTGGTTAGTGTTAGGCGGCAAGCTGTCCATAGAGTTTTTTGACTATAGATTAGAGTAGATGGTGATAATTGATTATTGTCTATGGTTGATTATGGTTTCAGTTGGTATTAATGGGGCTTATTATAAACAAACCAATCAATATCATTTATAAAGTTTTTTGAACGGCTCTTCTGGTTTATGTGTGGAAACGATGTCTATACTGATATTTTCTAGTTTCTTCTGCGGCTCGACTGAGCGTTCGACTGAGCTCACGCCGAAGTCATCGCCGAACGTCAAAATAGCCCTAAAAGTCTTGCCTGATAGGTATTTCACGGTTGTTTCATAAGCAAAAATTATCACACAAAGTCGAGAAGAGCCTCTTAACTTTTTTTGTATCAAAATTACTTGAACGGGAGCATTAAAAGGGGAGAATTAATCCCCCCCCATCAATCTAGACAAAGAAACTATTGACTGGAATAGTGCCGAGCGCCGGGAAAGCACCCGTTAACCCAGTCAGATTAATCACCAAATCATTAGCACTTTGGAAGCCTGCTGTACCGTTGTTGATAATTAGGTAAG
>NZ_JADBUB010000018.1:0-27203 GCF_020245865.1 Microcystis sp. M169S2 | reverse complement strand
TTTGTAGGTAGCGGTTTCTCTATCTCTGTCATCGCAGGTGACAAGAATATCAGGATAATAAAAGTGATTGCGCTTCTCTAATCTGACTTTCACATCGGCAAAATAAACCCGACAATTGGAACCCCGCAAATGATTACGAATAATTGTGTATATATTCCCCGAAACAATATTATGAGTATCCGTCGTCCCTGTCATGGAGTAAACTTGTCCATCGATATATTCATGTTTAATGGAACTGGTTTCTTCAAACTGAAGATATTCTTCTGGAGTGAGATTATTATAGTTAGATAAAGCAATCATCGTTTTTTCTGCTAGTTACAACTAATTAAGTACCTAAGCAAAATTAATTATACATCTAAGCCGTTAGCCTTTTCCGTAATCAGTAAGCAGTATTAAGTAACAGTACATTCCCTGATTACCGTTCACCTTTCACCGATAACCGAAAAGTCTCCTCTCTCCCAGTCTCAACTAGGAAATTAACTTTGCAGGACTAGATACCTGTTGAAATAGTGTCTAGGAGAACCAGCAAAAAGAGCCTCGAATGGTTAATCTATATGCTATTACCCTTGTAACTCTCTATAACTACTGCTATGACAACCCTAATTGACTATTCAAATATTCAATCTTTACCCAAAGTTTGGTCAATAGTTGCCCAGCGTTTCCCCAATATTATCGCCCTGCACGATCCCCACAGTAAACCAGAAGTAATTATCACCTATCGGGAACTTTATCAACAAATTCAGCAATTTGCCGCCGCTTTACAAGCATTAGGAGTCACAGAAACCGAAAATGTCGCTTTATTTGCCGATAATAGTCCCCGGTGGTTTATTGCCGACCAAGGTTCCATGGCAGCCGGGGCCGCCAATGCGGTACGATCTGCTCAAGCAGATGCAGAGGAATTAGCCTATATTCTCGCTGATAGTGACAGTCAGACGCTGATTGTCGAAAATAACAAAACTTTAGGCAAATTGCTGGCGAAAATCCCTGAATTGCCCCTAAAATTAATCGTGCTGCTCACCGACGAAGACCCCGCTACTGGGGCGATTTCCGTGCAGACCTTAAATTTCAAGCAACTAATGGCGATCGGGGCTGAGAACACCCTTAAACCCATCACCAAGAGCGAAAATGATCTGGCTACCCTCATCTACACATCGGGAACGACGGGACAACCAAAAGGGGTGATGTTAAGTCATGGCAATCTGCTGCATCAGGTACGCAACTTAAATGCTATCTTTCAACCGGATCCGGGCGATCGAGTTTTAAGTATACTACCTTCATGGCACTCCTACGAGCGCAGTTGTGAGTATTTCAGTCTAGCTCAAGGTTGCACCCAGATTTATACCAGTATTCGCACTTTTAAGCAGGATTTAAAGGAATTTAGTCCGCAATTAATGGTGGGAGTTCCCCGTCTTTGGGAATCTCTTTACGAGGGTATCCAAAAGCAATTTAGCGAACAATCGACCACAAAACAGAAATTAGTGCGATTTTTGCTAGAAAAGTCGGAAAATTACGTTATTGCTAAACGTATCGCTGATAATCTCAGTCTAGATCATCTTCACGCTTCCCCCGGAGAAAGACTAAAAGCAAGAATTCAATCCCTCTTACTCTATCCCCTCCATGCCATCGGTGACAAGCTAGTTTATGGCAAAATTCGCCAAGCAGTGGGAAATAAAGTTAAAATCTTGGTTAGTGGCGGTGGCTCCTTAGCCAGACATCTAGATACTTTCTATGAGATTGCCGGAATCCCGATTTTAGTTGGTTATGGACTGACAGAAACTTCTCCCGTCGCTACCGTCCGTCGTATCGATCATAACCTGCGCGGGTCTGCCGGTCGTCCCGTCTTTCAGACAGAAATCTGTATTGTCGATTTACACAGCAAAGAAGTCCTACCCACAGAAAAACACGGTTTAGTCTTGATTCGTGGTCCGCAGGTGATGCAGGGATACTATAAAAAACCCGAAGCAACCGAAAAAGCGATTTCTCCCGATGGTTGGTTTGATAGCGGTGATATTGGTTGGTTAACCGCTGCCGGGGATTTAGTTTTAACCGGACGGGCCAAAGATACAATTGTTTTGAGCAATGGTGAAAATATCGAACCGCAACCGATTGAAGATGCTTGTTTACGCAGTCCCTTTATCTCCCAAATTATGCTAGTGGGACAGGATCAAAAAGCTTTGGGGGCTTTGATCGTGCCTAATCTTGATATACTGGCTAATTGGGCCCAAGAACAGAAACTATCCTTAAATTTACCCGATCTTCACAGCGATCGCTCAACGATTCTTTCTAGCGATCTCTACAGCAAAAAAGTCTTAGCTCTCTACCAACAAGAATTAAAGCGCGAGGTGAGAAATCGGCCCGGTTATCGTACCGATGACCAGATTAAAACCTTTGAGTTAATTTTAGAGCCTTTTTCCCTAGAAAACGGCATGATGACCCAAACTTTAAAGATTAAACGACCGGTAGTAACGCAACGCTATCGCGATATGATTAACGAGATGTTTGCCAAGTAAATATTTCTGGCAAATATTCCCTAAACCCTTGACAAAAAAACCTTTTTAGGATAAGCAAATCATGGATGACGCACAAACCAGTTTATTACTGAAGCGCCCGGTGACAATTAAAGTCATCGTGACTCCGCGCTGGAAAGAAGAAGCACAACAGCAATTACAAGCACAAATGGTGCAAATTGATGCACAAATTCAACAATTAGAAAGCCAAGGACAAAGAGCGATCGCCGAAATTCAGCGTCAGAGTCTGATCCCCTTACCCCCCGCGGCTGCCCAACAGATTGACAATATTCAAATCCAAGTCAATCAACAAAAAAGTGAGTTTCTCGAACAAAAAAACCAGTATTTGCAACAATTGCAACAGGTACAACTGTTGGAACTCAATCAAGAAGTCGCCCAAGCACAACTAGAAAGCTTTTTCCGCGTCGAAAAAGGCGATAACTTAGTGGCCAAAATGAATGTGGAACTCGTCCTTAGAGATGGCATCGTCGAAGAAATTCGCGGCGAAATTTAAAGCTAGGGTGAGCATTTACGGGTCATTGTCAACTTAACCCTTAAAATCGGCAATAGCAAGGGGTATTCTCCCTTGCTCACCCAGAAAACCGCCCCTAGCTCACATCACCCCTGACAAGACTTGATCAGACCTTAAAAATATATTAAGATTCTTTATCGATCGCCCGGACACACTCGCCTATATTGTTGTATAACTTCATCTCTCCATCGACTCACCCTGAATTAGATCCTATAAATATGGAATCTCTATGCTTTCTTTCTTACCCACTATTCTTTTAGCTCAGTCCGCCTCGGTTCTGCCCCAGATAGAGAGGAAATTAATCACCCAATATCAGGAAGTGCGTCAGTTGCCCGGTCAACTAAATGACGTTCTAGTTTTTAATAGCAATAGTCCCGAAGTGGTAGAAAAAGAGGGAATTCTCCTTTCTACTTTCCCCGGTAAAGGAAAACGTTATCCCATAGCCCATCTCAATCATCCCCTACAAGGACGTTTTGACGTTTTCACCCACCACATCGCCCGTCAAACCGATCCCATCCGCGACCTACACCAGGGCCTGATCGTTACTAATCCCACCTCCAGAAACCTCGTTATCCGCATCCTGCAAGGAGTCAGTTACGTTACCTCCGCCGATGCCCCTTTTGTCGATTTACCCTCTCTGGTGGAAGATCCCAACGGCCGGGTTTTTTCCGGTCCTGGTTCCCGTTTAGCCAGCGATATCATGCGTCGTCGCCATGATACCCAATTTCCCACCCAGATCGTCATTCCCCCCGGCCAAAGTCGGATGATCTTCGATCTAGTTATCCCCAGAAGTAGCGCCCGCTCGACTCTCCTCCGTCTCTACAGCGATGGACCGGTCTATATGGCCAATTTAGCCCTCTACGAAGTTCCCCAAAAAGTCAAAATCGAAGATCGGGAAATAGAAAGCTTTCGTCCCCCTACCCTAGAGGAATGGCGTACCCTATTAGTTAGAGGTGATTTAGCCGCTCCTCGCGATTTTCCCCCCACTCCCCCCGATCAATGGTCTCCCGGAAGAAGAAATTTTTATGGTCGCGTGGCTGGAATTTCTGTGGGTTCGGAATGGGCAACCCGCATTGTCGATCCCAAAGGGGGAATTAATCTCACCATTCCTCAACCCGGTCAAGCTTTTGCCTATCCTTTAAGTACGGTGACATCGGCTACTTTTGGAACCAGACAAATTCAAAGCGCCCCCATGTTGGTGCGTTATCCCGATACGGCTTTCAAAGCTCACGGTAACTACGGTGTTCACTACTATCTGACTTTACCTCTATATAACAACACTAGCAAAACCCAGGTGGTGGCTTTGAGTATTCAAACTCCAATTAAAGAAGACAATTATCTCGATCGCTTGCTATTTGTTGAACCCGTCCAGGGACCGGTATTTTTCCGGGGGGCCGTGCGCGTTACCTATCGTAACGCCCTGGGACGCACCGAGGAACGTTTTTTCCATCTCGTTCAACGGGAAGGACAACAGGGAGAAGCTTTAGTACAGGTGGAACTTCCCCCCGGAGCCAGACGCGACATTAATCTCGATTTTCTCTATCCCCCCGATGCCACACCCCCCCAAGTTTTGAGCGTTAAAACTTTGGAATAGATAGTTTTTCTCGAAAAGTTAACGGCTGATTGTCGGTAAAAATAAGTAAGATAAGTAGGTGGGTATTAAAAACTTTCAGATGCCCCCCTTATTAAGGGGGGACTAAGGGGGGATCGAACCTAAAATCCATTTTTAATTTAATTATAACCAGCTACTTACACTGATATTAATCTCTCTCTGGGAATTAGCCGATGGATATTAGCAAAACTTGCTTTATTTGCTGCTTATTATCTCAATTTTTGGGCAATGCAGCTGCGAGTTTAGCCGTGACTAAACTCGATTTTGATACCGGTCAACCCCTAAGAAATCAAGTGATTAAATCGGGGAAAATTAAGGTACAAGTTAGCTATCAACCCATCGACCTAAACGAGAGAGTTGATGATAATTATGATATTAATAATGTTTCTTATCAAATCTTTTATAACGAGCAAATTTATCAGGAAAATAGCGGGTATAGTGCCTTTGGATCCGGCTATGTCGAATTAAGAGATTTAGATAATAATGGCATCGATGAGATTATCGTCTCCACCTATAGCGGCGGCGCTCATTGCTGCACATCTTTAGTAATTTATACTTGGCAAAAAGATAAATTTATTAGACAAGAAACGGGGTTTTTAGATGGTAGTGGTGGTTCCTTTGAAGATTTAGATGGAGATAATAATTATGAATTTGTCACCGTTGATAATGCTTTTTTATATGCTTTTAGTTCCTACGCCGCCTCTTTTCCTCCCTCGAGAATTTATACTTTTCAACAGGGTAAATTAGCAGATGTCACCAGAAAATATCCTCAAGAATTAAGAAAAACTTTAGCAGCAATGCTGAAAGCTTTTCAGTTAGCTAAAAAAGAAAAAGCCGAAGTTAATGGCATTTTGGCCGGTTATGTGGCACAGAAAATTCTACTAGGAGAATACGAAGAAGCTTGGCAATTTCTTCTCACTAATTACGATAAAAACTCCGATTGGGGTCTCGATATCCATGGCGAAAATACAGTGATCGGAAAATATCCAGACTTTCCCACTGCTCTGAGAGCTTTTCTCCTGAAAAATGGCTATTTATCTGAAAATAAAAACAATAAAAAATAGCAAACGCTGTGAACAACTATGTTAAAGAAAGTTAATTATCTGCGATCGCTATCTTGTTTCCTCGCTACAATCCTCTGGAGTAGTCCTCTAGGGATTAACTCTAGCCTCGCTATCAATGATAATTGTCAACTGTCCGAATCAGAAATCCAACAACAAGAAAATCTGCGTCAAACCTCGCCCCAAGAATATAACATTTTAGTACAGAAATATGCTGAACAATTGCGCTTTTGTCGGTCCCGACACTGGTTACAGGAACAAGCGATCTGGTTACGTCTCTACTCCTGTGATACCCGTCCAGGATCGATCGAAAGTATCCTCGATCGCATCGTGGCCAAAGGTTATAATACGGTTTATCTGGAAGTTTTTGCCGATGGTCAAGTCCTATTACCTCCTAACAATAACCCCACCGTTTGGGATAGCGTCATTAAAAATCCCAGTGCTGGAAATGTGGATTTATTAGCACAGGCGATCGAACAGGGACATAAACGCGGTTTAAAGGTTTATGCTTGGTTATTTAGCCTCAATTTTGGCTATGCTTATAGCTTAAAACCCTATCGACAGGAGGTGTTAGCACGCAATGGTAAAGGACAAGATAGCACCTCTTTTGTCGATGATCAATCCCAAACTTTTGTCGATCCCTACAGTAATCAAGCCCGACAGGATTATTTAATTCTCCTAGAAGCCATTTTACAACGTCGTCCCGATGGAGTTTTATTTGATTATATTCGCTATCCCAGAGGAACAGGAGTCGATTCCGTTGCCGATGATGTCAAAGATTTATGGATTTTTAGTCCCGCATCTCGACAAGCTTTAATTAATCGAGGATTGAATAATAAGGGCAAATTTTTAATTGATCGCTATCTGACTCGTGGCAAAATTTCCCCTGATGATATCGTCGAAGCCGATCGCCTTTATCCCCAAGAAACTGCCCCTCTTTGGCAAGGAAGAATACCTTTAGAAGAGGAGATGAAACAATCAGTTAAAAGTCGTTTTGATCGCCTCAAATTAGAACTTTGGTTCCTAGCGGTTGCCCATGCTGCCCAGGGTGTCATTGATTATGTTAGTTATTTTTCTGCCCTGGTGGAACGTCAGGGAATTCCCGCCGGAGCAGTGTTTTTTCCCGATGGAAATCGTCTTGTGGGTAATCAAGGTTTTGATTCCCGTTTACAAGCTTGGGATAGTTTTCCCGCTTCCCTAGAATGGCATCCCATGTCCTACGCTAATTGTAACGATACTACCTGTGTAGTTAATCAGATCAAAAGAGTAGTGGCAAGCAGGGGAAATCAAACTCCTGTTATCCCAGCTTTAGCGGGTTTATGGGGACAACCCTATAACAATCGCCCCTCTTTAGAAGTGCAAATGGAAGCGATTCGCATCGCTTTTCCCACCATAGATAGTATCAGTCATTTTGCTTTTTCTTGGCAAGAACCACAATTCGATCGAGCCAGAAGATTTTGTCAAATGTAACCGCGTTTACACCTCCACTTTCACTTCCTCCACCTCTGTTTGTCCCTGTGTTGAGGGAACTATCAAAGCTGGCAGTTCTGGTTCGGCGGTTTTGAGAGTCATTGTTATATCGACGTAGTTAATCACTGCCCCTAAAATTTTCACTTCCGCTTCTATTAACTGATCCGTTGCTTCACTCAAGAGACTAGAACGAGTTATGGCCGGGCGCGTTACCAGAATAATCCCGTCCGCTAGTTCTTCTAAGAGAAGCGCATCATTACAGCTAGACAGGGAAGGAGTATCGACAATCACCAGATCGAAACGGCCGCGAGAATCTTTGAGAATTAATTGTAATTCACTCGATTCAATGATAGCTGCCGCCTGTTTTTGCGGACCGGGACTAGGCAAAATGGAAAGGTTTTCAATATTTGGGGCCAGACGGATCGATTTACTTTTTGCCCCGTAGTACAGTAGGGGTTCTGAGAAAGAATTAGGATCGGGAATGACTCCGATTTTGTCGGCTTTGGAAAGACTTCTCAGATCTCCTTCTACTAACAGAGTCCGTCGCCCCGCTAAAGCAGCAGCGATCGCCAGATTGTAGGCAGTGGCGGTTTTACCTTCTTCGCCAGTAATACTGGTGATAACAACCACTTTCACCGTTTCGCTGCTGCCAATGCGTCGCAGGGTACTGCGTAAACGTTCGTAGTAGGGGAGATAATTGGCATCAGCATCGACGAGAATCGGCTCGATTTCCTCACCCTCTAAATTCCGGACAATCGGCAATTGTCCCAAGAGGAGTATATCCCGACTAATCAAAGCTTCCCGCAATTCTTGCGGACTGTGCAGGCGATCGTCGATTACTGCTAACAGCAGGATCGTACCCAATCCAGCTAAAGTTCCCAAACCAGCACCCGCCAAGAGAATCAAGGTACGATTCTTGCGGTTAAACACCTGTTCGATCGGTTCAGCAACTGGCGGTTGGGCGACGGTGAGACTACCCACGGTTTCCGCTTCTGCGGCCTGAGCATCCACCAGAGAATTGAGAATATTCTCGTAGATACCCCGTTGAAAGGCGACGGCTTGGGTTAAACGAGCTTGCTGTAGCTGTTTATCGGGGAATCTCTCGTATTGGGAGCGTAATTGCTGTTCCTGAGTCACTAAGGATTCTAATTGTTTCAGTAAACCCTCGCGCTGAGTTTGCAGGGCGACTAATTGACCCGCTAGTTGTTGACGGGCGGCATCGAGATTACTTTGCTGACGGATGCGAT
The DNA here is from genome assembly GCF_020245865.1 of Microcystis sp. M169S2. Lineage (NCBI taxonomy): Bacteria > Bacillati > Cyanobacteriota > Cyanophyceae > Chroococcales > Microcystaceae > Microcystis > Microcystis sp. M169S2. The sequence continues at coordinate 18,774 of NZ_JADBUB010000018.1, read as the reverse complement.
TGCTGGGAAGAGCGGTCAGGACACCATCTTTTCCGATCACCTCGGTGGCTCTTTTTTGTAAGAGAGATTCGTTAACCTGTTGTTGTTTGCGTAATTTAACTACGGTGGGATGTTCGGGACGTAAATCCTTCTCTAGTCGCTCCAATTGGGCTTCTGTGTCCAAGATCTGCGCTCGGATACTGGCAATAATCGGGTCAGCACTAAGGGCCGAGGAGGTGTAAGCCTGATCGGGGGTTAAATCGAGTTGTTTACTCAGACTATCAATTTGTCCTTGAATACCTTGCAGTGCTAGGCGAATTTCTCGCTGTTGCTGTTGACTACTGGTGATAGCAGTGAATAAACTCCCATCTTGAATGGCCAGTAAATCCGAACCCTGGGTACTAATGTAGCGATAAAATTTTTCTTCGGCTCTGGTTAAATCTTTTTGGACTTCGTTAAGCCGGACACCGAGAGCTTCTATGCGGGCGCGTAACTGGGAAGTATTCAGCCAGCGGCTGTATTCCACCATTTCCCTCATCAAGGTTTCGAGAATTAACTCCGCCTTGGCCTGGGAGTCGGCCGTTAACTCTAAAAGCACCTCTTGGGGTTGGTCGGTTGTTGTAGGCCGATTGACATTATTGTTTTGTGCCTCCGCTTCACCGGGGAAGGTAATTTTTAAATCTTGATCGCGAATTTTAACGATCTGTTCTTGATTAAATTGCAATTTTTTGGCTGTATTGATCAATACCCGGGGAGATAGCAGTAAATCGCGATCGATAGCCCGCCCCTGTTCTTGCAGTTGGGTTCCCGTACTGGTAAAAGCCGGCGGCGGCACCCGATAGGCCAGTTGTCCCACTGCCCGATAAAAGGTGGGAGGTTTCTCCGGATCGGGGAGAAGAGCAAAGATCGCAGAACCACCTAAACAGACGAGGAAGACGAATATTCCGACAAATTTGTTCTGATCTAGCGAGATGAGAAATCGTTTAACAATTGGTGCAGCCATAGCTTTTTAATATATTCCCAGATTTTTTACATTCTAGCGGTCAAGAGTTATTCTCGGCCTTGAAATCCTAGCTTATGAAGTTGTGTTAAGGAGTGAGACGGGCGGGTTGTCCGTCAATTGAAGCGATCGAATTGATTGCTAATGTTGAGAATTGTATTGGTAAAACTGGAAAGATCGCGGATGGGTTGAGTAATAATATTAAAAGCGGCGAAAATTTCCCCCAATAGGGTGCGGGTGACGATAATTACGTCTTGATCTTCTAAGGGAACATTTTGGGAGATGTCTCCCCTAACTGCCGCTATCGGACTCAAAGTTTGACTAACAATTCCCCCTTTGACACTGTCAAAACGTAGCAGGGACACTTCATTGACATTAATCCGCAGACGATCAGAAACCGGTAAACTAGCCACCACATCGAGGAAGGTACTGCCATTAGGAATCGAAACATTTCTCAGGGAAATTCCCGAAGGAAGTGAGGGAGCTAAAACCCTGATGGTAATATTCTGCTGGGCGAGGGTGGTTCTAGCCACTAGGGTGCGATTATATCCCGTTTCTTGGCCCACTTCTAACTTGGAAACAACCACGGCATCACCTCCTTGCAGACGCAGATCTGGCAAGCGTTCCCCCTTAATCAAGGGAGTATAAAGGTCAAGTTTCTCCTCTAACACTGTACCATCGACTAAAACCCGACGGACAAGGATCGAACGCAGATCGGCTCTGGGAGTGCCACCACCCGCTGCCAAAATTACCTGTGCTAGGGAAGTATTAGGAGCGATACTATAAAACCCCGGTCGCTGTACCTCTCCCAGAATGGTCAACTGGACGGGACGGGCAGTGGTTAAAACAGCAATGACTTCTGGTTCCTCCCGCAAGTATTTTCGCCCCAATTCGAGGCGGATTTTAGTTTGCACTTCGTCTAAAGTCAAGCCGAGTACCGGAATACGGCCTAAAATCGGCACCAGAAAATTCCCATCGGGATCCACTGGCCCCGTGGAATTAAATTCGGGAAAATCGGGAACCGAGACAGTAATTTGATCGCCGATATCGAGTCGATAGGTCTGAATTTGTCGGGATTGGGAATTATTGGGAGAGTAAACCGGAGGACTGTAGCCAGCGGGGGGAATCGTGTTTTCAGGAAAGGTGGGATTAGGCGGTTCGGGGGGCAAAAATTCTAACCCAGTTCCGGGTTGAGTCTGGGGTATGGACAAAGGACCCTGGGCCTTGAGGCCCTTAGAGTCAATTACCCATAAGAACCCTGTCAGACTCAACCCCGATAAGGCTATAGCCCCAGTTCTGAAGAAACTAACTGGCAAAAACTTGTTGAGCATTGGTGGAATCATACAGATTGATCAATTTTTGGGTTCTGACGATGATAATTTATTTTCTGGGAGTTATCTAGTGGGAGAGGAACAAAGCAGCTATTAATGGCTACAAAAGTGCCTTGAGCTAGTTTTTTCAAAGAGATGGTTAGCAGCAGAAAAATTACTTTTCTTTTTTGCTCTGAGGCACGGAAGTTAATTGACTTAAGACATTTTGTTCTAAGTAACTCTGCACTTCCGTGGCGAGATTGAGAGCAAAGGGGGTGAGAGTTTGCAGTTCTTTCATCGGGTCTAAGGGAATCATCAAGGAAACGGCTATCCAGGGTACTCTTTGTCTTTTTAATTGCGCCCATTGGTCAAGCCAATACCAAACAGAGGGATCGTAATGACCACCACCTAGCCAAGCATACCATTGCACCACGGCAAAGGTGTTTTGTGTCCAAGCCCGATAGAATCTGGCCGTGGCCTTTCCTCCTGACTGGGTGGGAATTGATAGCTCGGTTGTTTCCCCCTGATTCCAACGACTAATAGAACCGATATCCGACCATTCTAACCCCGGTTGATTTTTATAGTAAATCTGTGGCTTCAAAAGCACGGTTATCCTCTTGCCATCAGGACTTTCCACCACTTGTATCGACCATTTTCCCTCACCGATTTCACCCTGGCTCTGGTCCGTGGTTTTCAGGGCAGAGAACTTGATTCCCGATTCTTGTAGGGCTCGCATTTTCTGAATATTACCGATTCTCGCTTGATCCAGCCAAGACCACTGGCCAGAAATTAAATTGGGTAAGATACCCCCTAAAATCAAAATCAGCAGCAAGCACAACAGCAGTAAATAATTACCCGGTAGCTTTTTTTTGATTTTATCTAACACTAAACTTACCTCGGCCGGAATTTTTCGACTAATCATCCTGGTTAACTTCCTCTTGAGCCGGGGACTGTTTCCTGACTACCTCGCGATACTGCATGATTTGGAAGACCAAAAGGATGAGTAATAACATAAAGACGGAGTATAAATCGCCCCCCCAGCCATCGTGGAGTAATTTAAAGTTTTCCTCCTGTCCTGTGCCGTGAAACCAAGCTAAAAGCGCGTTACGAATGATATTAGCCCCGACACTAATTCCAAAGGCACTGAGGAGCATAAAGCGGGTTTTACGACCGTTTTGGATGGTATCAGTCCAATGGAGCAGCAGCAGCGTGACGTAGAGACTGGTGAATAACATTTTCAGCCCGGCACAGTAGGGAGCGACTTCCACCATCCGACCTTCTACCGCTACATAAACGCCGTCAACGGAGACATCTAGGCCTGCTTGCTGGAGAATAAAACCAGCGCAAGCAGCAATAAAAATCTGCAGGGGTAAGGTATAGGGAGTAATCAGGTAGGGGATAGGATTAGGAGTCGCTAAAGCCGTTAAAAGTAGGGGAAATCCCTGTAATTTAAAACCTTCCTTTCCTTTTAACCAGAGACAGATTCCCGCTAACATAATCGGGAAAGACATACTAACCCAAAGGGAGGAGCCGAGGAGATAAAAAATCGCTCCTAGGGTTAACAAAAACGCTCCGAGGGGGTGGGAGCGATCTTCGAGGCGTTGCCATTTTTTGCGATTCTGCCAGACAATATAGGCGGCGTAGGGAAGGCCGATCAAGCCGTGGCTAAAGTATTCGTGTTCGGTGCTGATCGATTTATTCAGCCAACCATCGTACCAGTGAAAGATCACCGGACCATAGATAACCGCCAAGAAACCGATCATCAGCCAAGATTGCCGATTTTTGTGGGAGACGGGCGATAGGGAAGGACTAATACCCATAGGACAGAGCGATTTAGTGACAAATTCTGAATTTATGTTACCCGATGATCGCAGTGATTTGTTCAACAACGGTTTCAATTTGCCCCTCGCTGATACCAGGGTACATGGGGAGAGAGACAATTTCTTCACAGAGAATCTCTGAATTAGGAAAGTCTCCCTGTTGATAACCCAGGTAGCGATAGGCCGGTTGCAGATGACAAGGAATCGGATAATGAATGCCGGTTTGAATACCGACGGCAGTTAATTGTTCTTGTAGTTGTTGGCGATCAACCGGACAATGGGCAAGGATGCGAATAACGTAGAGATGATAGACATGACTGGTTTTGGTTTCGTCTCTTATGGGTAAAATGCCCTTATCGGCTAAAGGAGCCAAAAGCTGATCATATTGTCTTGCCGCTCGCTGACGGGCCTGATTCCAGCCTTCCAGATGGGGTAATTTAACGTTTAAAATGGCGGCTTGTATGCTGTCTAAACGGCTGTTAGTGCCGATATCAGTGTGAAAATACTTGCTCGGTGCGCCATAATTTCTTAAACTGCGGGCTTTTTGGCTAATTTCAGGATCATTGCTCACTAACATTCCGCCATTGCCAAAAGCGCCTAAATTTTTACTGGGATAAAAACTAAACCCCGCCGCCACACCGATGCTGCCGGCGCGATAACCTTCTCTACTGGCTAAATGGGCCTGGGCCGCATCTTCAAGGATAATCAGATTATAGCTGCGGGCAAAATCCTGTAATTGTTGGGGTGATACCATCTGTCCGTACAGGTGTACTGGGAGAATGGCGCGGGTGTTGGGGGTAATTTTTTGGGCGGCCGCCGCGAGGTCAATTAAGGCCGTATCGAGGTGACAATCAACTAAAACTGGTTTAGCTCCCGCTTGAATAACACCCATGAGGGTGGCGACAAAGGTATTAGCGGGGACTAGCACTTCATCCCCGGCACCGATGCCGTAAGCTTGTAAAGCTAGGGCAAGAGCAGCAGTGCCAGAAGCTACTCCCACAGCATACTCGACTCCGCAAGCTTGGGCAAAGGCGGTTTCAAATTCGGCTAAAGCTTGGCCTAAAACAAAATCTCCCCGGTCGATAACTGTTTGGATTGCCTCGGCAATTTTTGCTTGTAGGGGCTGATTTTGCCAAGTTAAATCGACAAAGGGAACTTTGATTAAATGGGAATTCATCTATTGCTTGTTTACGGAGACATTATTAATTATCAGGAGACTAGCATAGGTTTGAGCAAGTTGCCTAGATTTTTAGGCTCTCTTGTCCTTTCTGTCTTCTTCTCCGTGTCCTTTGTGCCTCTGTGGTTTATCCTTTAGAACTGCTTATTATGAGTGATTTTCCCGCTTTAACGGCGTTAATTCTGGCCGGTGGCGAAAGTTCCCGCATGGGACGAGATAAAGCTTTGTTATCTTTTCAAGGTCTCTCTTTTCTGGAGAATATCTGTTTAATTGCCCAAGATTGTGCAGTACAAGTGTCTGTGATCACGCCTTGGCCGGAACGTTATGAACTTATCATTCCCCAATACTCCCAAATAATCAAGGAACCGCTTCCCACTGGGGGGCCTTTATTGGCCTTCGCCTTGGGATTAACTTTTGTATCAACCGATTGGGTTTTATTGCTCCCCTGCGATTTACCTTTACTAACGTCCCCAATTATTCAAGAATGGTCAAGATTATTAGCCACTGTACCAGAAAATGCCATCGGTTTGGTTCCCCGCTACGGCAATCGTTGGGAACCTCTCTGTGCTTTTTATCATCATCGTTGTTTAGCATCTTTGCAGACTTATATTAAGCAGGGGGGAACTTCTTTTCAAAAGTGGTTAAATGCCGATGTGGTGGAGGAATTAATCATCGATAATTCTGATATCTTATTTAACTGTAATACCCCAGAAGATTTAGAGATAATAATAAACTCCCCAGATATTAACCGTAAGAAACCCCAGCACAAAAGGGAGTAAAAGTAAAGAGATCTGCGAAGAAATATTGGATAAATGGCGATAACCATAGTAGAGTATTCCGGTTAGATAACCTCCAGTTACACCGATAATTGCGCCGATAATATCGCCATTTATGGATAAATAGGAAGTGAGCCAAATGACGAGGGAAAAGGGCAAAATTATCAAGCCACCTAAAAATATATCGCCAGTGAGACTACCATATTTATTACTTATTTTTCTGCCTAACCAACTAGATAAAGTCAGAATAATAAAAGGAAATACTGCCCAGCCTAATAATAGTAAAAACTCAGATTTAACTGTCCAGTTTTGCCAAGTCAAAGTGATAAAAACACTGCTGATGATTGCCGCCAATACCCCCGTAGCTAAAGCCTGATTACGGTTGAACTTTAAAAAGGCCTCTGCTAGACCCGTCTTGGGTTTGAGCAAAGATAAAAAAGAGATTTTCAGCAAATTAAAAATAATAAAAAGAGTTTTTGACCACTTAATTGATTGCTGTTGTCGATAACTTTTATGAACATATTTTAACTTATTAATAATGGCATGATAGCGGCGAAAATTTCCCTGCTGCTTAAATTTCTTGGCTGCTATTTGAAAATCTTTTCGTGCTGCTGGCAGTTCCGAGAGTTCCTCTAGAGCCAATCCTCTTTGATAATAGAATTGGGGATTATTTTGATCAATGGCGATTGCTTTGCCATAAGCTTCTAGGGAAGATTGGGTGTAACCGAGTCGTTGACGGGATAAACCGAGGTAATAGTAAGCTTGGGAACAATCGGGTTTTAACTGCAAAACTTGCCGACAATCGCTTAAAACTTGCCGATCCTGCTGATTATGGTAGTAAACTTCCGCCCGTTGCAGATAGGCCTGCCAAAATTGCGGATTAATTGCGATCGCTTGCTGGTAAAATGCGATCGCTAATTGATAATTTCTCTCTTGAGCGTAGTGCCATCCCTGTTGATAAAAATCCTCGGCACTGGGGTTAAAAGTGGGTATTTCTGGGGATAAACGGCGATCATACTCTTTTCTTTGACCTTTATCGCTCAAAACCCGATAAGCTTGTTCAATTTCCCGAAATTTTGTCACTGCCTCCGGATCATTGGGATTATAATCGGGGTGATATTGCCGGGCCAGACGACGAAAAGCGGCTTTTATCTGATTATTACTGGCATGACGGGGAATTTGCAGGATTTCATAGTAATTTTTCATACTTGAATGCGGGGGGAATTTTCAACTACTTAAAATTGTTGCCAATGGCTCGCCGAAACGACTATCATTGTCAATTAAATAGCTTTTATTGAGAGTTGATCGCTTATGTCTGCCTACACTGCTTCCTCCCTGAAAGCGGAACTCAACGCGCGGGGGTGGCGCTTAACTCCCCAGCGAGAGAAAATTCTGCACGTTTTCCAGAATTTACCGAAAGGCAATCATCTCAGCGCCGAAGAATTGCAGGAATTGCTGGACAAAAGGGGGGAAGGAATTAGTTTATCGACAATTTACCGCAGTGTTAAACTGATGTCGCGGATGGGAATTTTGCGGGAGTTGGAATTGGCCGAGGGTCATAAACACTACGAACTCAATCAACCCTATCCCCACCACCATCATCATTTGGTCTGTATTCAGTGTAATAAAACCATCGAATTTAACAATGATTCCATTCTCAAACACAGTCTCAAACAGTGTGAGAAAGAGGGTTTTCAGTTAATCGATTGTCAGTTAACGGTGATGGCCATCTGTCCGGAAGCTTTGCGGATGGGTTGGCCGTCGGGAATACCGAGTAATTGGGGTTGCACCCGTTCGCTGGTGGATACTCGTTTCCAAAACTGCGAGACTCCCGAATTAAAGGAACCGGAACCAGAAAACTAGACATCTAAGCGGACATTCCCAACTGAAAACCGAGAGCCTTTTTCTGCATTAATTGGAAAATATTATAAAATCCGTTGGCGCGGGAAGGGGTAAGGCTGACTTTTAAACCGGTTTCTTCGATAAAATCCGGGGTGACTTGCAGGATTTCCGAGGGAGTCAGTCCATTTAACCCCTCGATTAACAAAGCCACTAAACCCTTGACTAATTGCGCGTCGGAATCGCCCTTGTACCAAACCTGGCCATTTTCGAGGTCGGCAGTGATATAAACTTGGGATACACAGCCATGGACTTTATTAGCGGGTATTTTGGCAGATTCTGGTATTGGTTCTAGTTTTTTAGCAAAAGCTAGTAATTGTTCGTATTTTTGCTTAGGATCGGTACGACGTTTGAGGCGTTCGACGATGCGATCGAGATTAGACGGGAGCATATTGCGAGTTAAAATAGGAAAAAATTAGCCAATAGCTTTTTTATATTAGCATTCTCGCGGAAGTTGAGCGATATGGTTATGGATGCCAGGACTCCCTTAATCAAAACGCATTGATGCTATCTGCTAGAATTGGCATCAATCAAACACTACGCTTGCAGGAGCTATGGTTAACCTTTCCTACAATAGACCTCGATGATCAAAAAGACTAAGAGCGCTGGGGAGCAACCCCGATGAAATGTAGGGGGTGGGTTCCCCGGCAACTTTAGGGGATTAATCGCGTAATAATTCCGGTTCGGTTAATTCGTCGGTCATTTCCATCAGGGCCCTTTGGACGGGTTTAATCATCGGGTCATCGATATTTTCTACGGTATCGTAGCGGACGCGCTTGGCCCGTCTAGCGACTTGCACGACGATCGAGTAACGATTGCTGGCCACATTCATCAGTTTATCGGTGAGATAAATCATCTCGGAGGAGTCGAATTTAAACCGTTTGGACATAGTTATATTTAGCCTTCTCTGGTGAATTTGGCAGTTGTCACTGATAATAGGTTAGTGATCAGTTTTATTACTCAGTCCACCTTACCATATTTTGTCAACCTTAAGGATAGGGTGATACTTGATCTCGATCGGATTTTGTCAACTACTTTTTACAAAACTTAAATCAATTTTATACAAGTTTAAAAATATACAAATAAAGAGATAATTTTTGAAATAAATAAACCCAAAAAAGGGAGACAATTGCGGGGGCTGTAAATATACTTGAACATTTGACATCCTCACCGCCAGGGCCCGACGGTGATGACCGGCAGAGCGAACAAACTTAATTGAACGACCGACCGCTGGGTTGACGCTTCACGGGATGCCGATGCCTTAGCGGTAGTCTTACGCTTTCCGACCCGTCCGTTTTGATTGTCCGAATGCCAGACGGCCACTTTGAACAAGTCGAAAAAATCTAATGTTCAACCTCATTTTCTAGAAAGTTTTACTCGTTCAAGGCCGAATTTGAATTCTTTTGTGAACGAAACCCCCTACTATCTGTTGTCAAGGTTCAGTTTTTAGCTTGGTTATCGCTTTTTCCATTGTAGCTTAAAGCCGTCCTAAAAGGACGGGGTTTTCAACCCAAATTTTCGATAACTTCCCCCTCGATTTAGCTTCCGGTGATGCTATCCCCATGGACTTGACAGTGCTGGCGATCGATGGTTAAAAATAAACAGATGCTGGATCCCCATCCAACATCCGCATTCTAACTCTGCACACATTTTGCTAAGTCCTCATGATAAGTTAAAAAACGCTTCCTTTTTGGGGGCGTTTTTATTTATTCGATTGAAAAAACCGATGACAATCATTACTAAAGCTGATAAGAAAGTGGCAAGTGGGGTGTAGGGTGTGGGGTGTGGGGTGTGGGGTGTGGGGATAATAAATAAAAATAATCTCCTGACTCCTGACTCGTGACTTCTAACCCAATTTTGGACAAAGATAAGTAAAAATTATTTATTGACCGTAAAAACTTGAGAATATTTAAATTAACATTCCGCAATATTTATAAATCCTTAAGAATTAATTGAGAAAGATTATTATTTAACAACGATGTTGTGATGGTTACAGCGATTTGATAAAATTTCATAGTGGCCTGTTCTGTGCTTTTTTGGGCAGCAATGGTTAAAACCCTCGCCACACCTAGAAGGTGATCCTAATTAAAACGGGTAAATCAGTCAATTTCACCCACAACGATGATCTTTTTTTTATGTAGTTTTGTTGCAAAAAAAAAGTTTTTTTGACAAAAAGCACAAAGTATGATATGCAGCCAAGGTGTTTCTGGTTGGGAGTAATTATTGTAGAGGGGGGAGATGGGAGAATAAATAAAAGCAATCTCCTGACGACCGACGACCGACTACTGATAACTGACTCCTGATAACTGATAACTGATGAAAAGATTAGCTTGGTTCGATCGCTTAGTTTTAGCGACTATTTTGGCTTTAATTGCCGCAATATCGTCGATTTTGATACAAGGAAATCAAGTCCCTACGCGAGGGGAGAATTTTAGCTGGCAAGGGCGAAAAATCGGCGTTAGGGACAATTATTTTACTTTAAGTTTTAATCGACCGATTGACCGTTCCGATATAGAAACCAGCTTGGTGATCAATCCTCCTTTGCGGGGTAAAATTAGCTGGGCTGGAGATCGCTTGACCTATACTTTGACAGAATTGCCCATCTACGGCAAAAAATATCAAGTAAAGTTACCTATTGCTCAAGGTGAGGACTTTATCGGCGAATTTTACAGCCACGATCGAGCTTTTGCCTATATTGGGGTCAACCAAGAGGAAAGAGGCCGTTTAATCGTCTGTAATATCATTCAGGGGCCAAATAACGTCACAGAACTGAAAAAAACCATCCTTACCCCTGGGGATCTGGTGGTCACGGATTTTCAAATCTATCCGAGGGGGGATAGAATTTTATTCTCAGCCTTTGATCGCTCTGACTTAGGACGAGATACCCCAAAACAGCAACTTTATACAATTACTACGGGGTTAAATCATGACGAAAATAGTCAAAATTTGCCCAGTGGTCGTATAGAAAGGTTTTTAGATGCGAAAACCTATCAAAATCTGCGCTTTAATCTCTCAGATAACGGCAAAACCCTAATCGTGCAGAGAATTAATCATGGGAATCCGGGGGATGCCAGTTTATGGGTAATCAGTGATGATGGACAATCGCGACCGTTAGGAATACAAGGGGATAATTTTTTACTATCTCCCGACGGTAAAAAAGCGGTTGTCAGTCAAACGGGAGGGGTAGCGGTGATTCCTTTGGATGTTCAAGGAGGAAAACCGCAATTTTTGCCCACCTACGAGAAAATACTCGCTTTTTCCCGGGATGGTCGCCAAAAATTAATGGTGAAATCAGAACCGGATAATCAGCGATCGCTATTTTTACTCAATGATCAGGGAGAGTCAAGACTACTGCTAAGAACAGCTAATCCGATTATTAGCTGTGAATTTGAACCACGACAGGAAAAAACCCTTTACTGTCTGAAAAGTGATCTGGTTATGGGCAGCGATGGCAAGGTGAAAGAAGAACCTTTTTTAGGGATTATTGAGCTAGAAACGGGTAAAATGATCCCCCTGCTGGCTTTACCTAATTATCGTGACGTGCAGATGAGTATGTCTCCCGATGGCGTGGCCTTATTATTTGATCAGTTAGCAACCATACCCTTTGGAGTCGGAAATGATTTAGTCACTGGGGAGGGGTCGAGTATTGCCGATGGTCGTCTCTGGTTATTGCCACTCCCCGATCAGTTCAGTCCCAATAGCATCCCGAAAATTTTACCTCAAGAACTCAACGCCGGTTTTAAACCCCGTTGGCTGCCCTAATACGGCAGAATTAAGGAGTTAGGAGACAGGAGACAGGAGAGAAATCCTTACCTAATCAGGTGACTCGGAGAATACTGATACTAAATCCGGTTATTAAAGACTGATTATCTATTCCCTCTTTTGCAGGATTGCCTCTCCTGATATGTAGCTTATACTCACGGGATTTAGTATGACTCCCGAAAACGAAAACCTCATACCTCACCATTAAGATAAGTGCTATATGCTACTTCAGCGATTTGGTTTTTTATTGCGTCCTAGTGGCGATATCGAGATCGAGCGGGGGATTCGGACTTTATTAGCCATCACAGTACCGATTATTATCGGTGATATTTTAGATCGGTCAGAAGTGGGGTTAATGGTCGGTTTAGCGGCTCAAATCTTGATTTTAGCCGACGTGGGGGGACTTTACTGCCTGAGAGCGAAAACCCTAGTCGCTACGACTATCGGGATGGCTCTAGCTTTGATTATCGGCACATTAGCCAGTGCTTGGCTAGGATTGACCGTGGTGATAGTTTTTTGCGGGTTGTTTCTAGCGGGTTATTTGACAGTTTACGGGGAAAATGGGGCGTTAGCTGGGGTAGTAATCAGTTTATTGCTGCTTTTTGCTGTTTCTCTACCATCGGGAGATATTATCGTCGCTTTACAACGGGCCGGAATCGCTGTGTTGGGAGGGGGATGGACAATTTTTTTAGCGCTGTTTATCTGGCCTTTTCGTCCTAATCAGCCTTTACGTCAGGTAACGGCGGAAAATTTTCAGGGTATCGCCACCTATCTCCGTTCTTTGCCTTTACACTCTCGTTCTAATGCTCATGAGGAGCCATATTTTGACCAAATTCGCCAACTGTTGCTCCGTTCGAGGAAAACTGTCACCTTGACGCGTCGGGGACGTTGGGGAAAGAATGAGCTGCGGGAATTGTTAATCGTCTTGATTGAAGATAGCGATCGCATTAATACCAGCTTAATTGCGCTGCGAGAATTGCTTCATCTTCATCCCTTGCCACAACTGACCACGGTGGGTATTTTATTAGAAGATATTCTCGTGCAAGTGGCGGAAATTAGCGAAGATATTGCCTGGTTAATTTTGGGTAGAAATAAACGACCGGATTGTGAGCGTTTGCAGCTATTACTCAAGGCGATCGAGCAACAAAAAAACCTGCAAGCTAAAGTTTTAAAAAATGCTCAGGATGATTATAGCAGTTATGTGGCAATTTCGCAATTAAATAATCGTTTAAAAAAATTATCTAAACAGCTAAAAATAGCCAGTGAAACAGCGCAACATTTGCGGCAAAGCGAGGAGTTTTCAGATAAAAAAAATCCCTGGCAGCGGAACTTTGAAGGTATAGAAAAAGAGTACGGTCAAGAAAAAGCTTGGTGGGAACCATTAAAATCTAATTTTAATCTAGAATCGCCCCTATTTCGCCATGGTTTACGCTTGGGTTTGGGAAGTGCCGTAGGAGTCTTGATTTACAATAAGCTAGGAATTACCCATAGTTTTTGGATTGGTTTAACCTTAGTTATTGTGTTAAAACCAGATTTTAGCTTGACTTTTCAACGCTTTTTTAATCGGGTGTTTGGCACGATTTTAGGCTCGTTTTTTGTTTTGGCACTGTTGCCAGTTATAGATAATCCGATCTGGTTAGAAATTATTGGAGTGATTTCTATAGCGATCGCTTTAGCTTTGGTGCGATTTCACTATAGTTTGGCAGTATTTTTTATCACAATTTTTGCTTTAATTATCAGTCGTCTCGATGCCAGCAATGACGGGATTAATTTAGAGTATATCAGAATAGTTTATACTTTAATTGGTAGTGCTTTAGCTTTTGTCCTTTCCTTCGGTTTTTTACGGGTTAATGAAGATGAACGTTTTTCCCTCGCTGCCATTAAAGCATTAGAAGCTAATCAAATATTTTTTCACTCAGTTATGGCAGTTTATTTGGGAGAATCATCCTATCAAACTGCAATTTTATCTTCCTATCGCAATAAAGCTCGACGAGCAAATACAACTATGCAAACAGCGCTACAAAGATTAATTGATGATCCTAGCACACCTTTTCCACAAATGGAACCGGCAATAACTTTGAGTAATTATATTCCTCGTTTTGGTCGCGGGGTGACAGTTTTATTGACGGAATTGGAACAATATCGCGGTAGTCCTCCCCATCCTGATCTGAGTCTATTCACGCAACAAATAACCCAAGCTTTGACGCAATTAACCCAAGCTTTGCAAGCAAATAATCCTCCTTCTCTCTTACCTCCCCTCGAAGATACTTTAGAAAATATCCTCGATCATTTGCAAGAATTGCGAGAGGAAAGGTTAGTGGAAATTGGCCATCAGAAAGAGGGAACTAATCTCCAGAAATATTTAGGGGATTATAATATTGTCACCACGGAACTTGTGGAATTATCCAGTCGTGTTGGGGTAATGAACACAGCAATTGATCGTTTTATTAGAAGTTAAAATTTAGTTATGACAAGAGAATTTAGCAGTCAGGAGGAAAATCGATTAACTTCGATAATTTCCGTATATTCAAAATTATTAGGACTGCGTTTAACCAGAGAATAATCAACACCATGAAGATTAATTAAATCCTCTTGACAATCCGCTTTCGGAGAATTATAAACTAACACATATTCTTTACCAATATAGGGAGAAATCTCGGTTTCTACTTCTCCTCTCCATTGAGTTTTTGTCACTAAAACAATTAACTGATTGGCTAATTTGGGAATAGCGATCGCCACTTGCCGACGATAGATATGATCAAGACTACCAAAAGGGGAATCCATCACCAGAGGAAAAGTGCTGCTATCAATTCCCATCAAAGTATTTTTCTGACTCCATTCTCGCACTCGATCGATAATTCCCCCGATAAAAGATAAACTAAGAATCTGATTTTCTCCGGTGGAAGCTGCTACGGGAATCGCGAATCCTGTGGTGTTTTCTAATAGTCTTACCTCGTAATCGGGACTAATACGGGGAATATAGGGAGTAAAAGAAATTGAGCTAAAGATTTCCTGTACCCGTTTTTCTAAGGACAAACGAAACTGATTTTCTAATCTCTGTCTTACCTCACTAATGCGATTAATTGCCTCTTGAGTCGCTAAAATACGTCGTTGTCCTAAATTAGATTTTTCCTCTTTTTGTTGCTGTTTTTGTACCTGCTTTTGCAGGGATTCTAACTCTTTTTCATAGATATCTAGTTGATTTTTATTGCTACCCTGTTCCAATCGTAAATCTTTTAGGGAATCCTCGATCGCATCTAAGCGAGATTGCAGATTTTTAATATCTTCATCGGGATAATGGCGAAATTTATCCCGCACCTCATCTAATTCTGATTCTACTAAAGATAATTCTAAGCGCCACTGGTGAATATTAGCTTGATAATTATCCACTTCTTGCCAAAAATCTAAGACCCTTTTATCCATTTCTTTGACTGTGGAAGATAAGCGAATGGCCGCTTCTTCCACATCGGCCATTCCTGCTTTATTCATCCAGTCTTGTACCTCTAAATAAGCTTGGCTATTTTCCTGTAATTCCTGACCACAAATACATTTTTTCCGCTCTAATAATTGTTGAACAAATTGCTGTTTGATACCACTGGGTAATTCCCCTTGTTGTCGTAGGAGATCGATTAATTGCTGAAAATTTTGATTAATTTCTTTTAAAAAGACTTGATAAGCTTGCTGAGAAATTAATTTCTTTAACTTATCTTTAGTTCTGACTAAATCTTGTCGCAGATTTCTTTCCTGTTGTTCTAATTTTTCTTTTAACTGTTTTAATTCTTCGGCACCACTTAACTCTAGTAAGCGATTAGTAACGGCTTTTTTTAATTCTTCTTGCTGGGATAACTGGCTAATAATATCCTGCTGACGCTGTTTTAATTTCTCGAAATCCTGCTCAATTTTACTTTCCTGTTTCAATAACTTTTTTAAATCCGATTCACCTAAATCTTTAAGATCATCTTGTAAAGATTTTTTGGCTTTTTTTAAATGCTCGATCGCTCGGTCTAATACTTTAACTCCCAATAATTCTTTGGTATCCTCGGCGATTTTACCTTGGCTACTACTGCGAAATTGATGATCGATATATTCCCCATCAAAAAAGAAATAACGGTGTAAACTTTCGGGTAAAATTTGATTAATAATATCCTCTGGTGGTTGATTGGGTGTGTACCAATTGCCATCATCACCAGCGTAGAGCATATATAAACTATTTGAACCGTATTTAATTTTACTATTTACATCTTGGTAGGCGAAAAATTTTCGTTTTACCTGATAGCGTTTATTTTCATGTTCAAAGTTTACTTCTGCGGAACATTCTATGGAAGTTCCCGTGGTTACTTCCGTAATTGCCCGTTTATTAACTAATAACTCTGGTTCGGCAAAAGCTGCTGTAAATTTTTCATAAAGAACCCAGGTACAAGCATTTAAAATTGTTGTTTTTCCCGCCCCATTATTTCCATAAATTACCGTCGTATTGCGAGAACTCGCCGCTAAATGTATCTCAGGAGTCTTACCATAAAATTGTCGAAAATTACATAACTTTATTGATAGTAGTTTCATATTTAGATAGGGGAGAGGGACAAGTTTTTTCAGTGAACAGTAAACAGTGAACCGATAACTGATAACTGATAACTGATAGCTAAAAGCTAATTATTGAATTACTTCTTTAATAATCGTTAAAACATCATCATTGATATTACGAGGATTGCGCTGGTATAATTTATCTCTTTCCAATTTTAAAACGCGATCGATGATTTTTCGTACATCTTCAGGAGCGTTTAAAATCGGTTCTTGGATATTTTGGAGATTATTATCAGGATTAGTCATAGGGCAGATTTTTTAATATTTACAGATGCTGCATTTCCAACAAAATCCCTGCCGGGGTACGTTAATCTATTACTAACGCACCCTCAGCCTCTATTGTTTCCCTAGACGAAACTTAAATAGGGTAACTTTTGGGCGGTAGATTGAATCAGATCGAGATTTTGTAAAAGCTGTCCGCAGGTATCCCAACCCCCTTCTATTAACATCTGTCGGGAACCTTCATTCATAGACACGGTAGCGACAAAATCCCCCCATTCCACTGTCATGGTTGTCAAGGAAAGATCGACGGGAATTTCGGGATTAGCTGCAATTAAATCCTGCAAATGGGCGATGGTTTTAGCCTCGGCAGTGACACAGGGAACCCCATTAGCGATACAATTGCCAAAAAATATTTCGGCGAAACTTTCCCCGATAATTGCTTGAATTCCCCAACGTAAAATCGCTTGCGGTGCGTGTTCCCGAGAAGAGCCACAACCAAAATTACCATTGACTACCAAAATTTTCGCCCCTTGGTACTGGGGTAGATCGAAAGGATGACTCCCCTGTAAAGCCGCTCGATCATCAGCGAACACTTGTTCGCCTAAACCTTCAAAGGTGATACAACGCAAAAAACGAGCCGGAATAATGCGATCGGTGTCAATATCGTTGCCTCGCAAGGGTAAAGCTCGTCCGGAGATGGTTTTAACTTGACTCATGATCTTTTTCTAACTTTTACTAGCAGTGATAAAAAAGGTGGTTGCATCTTGCCATACCCCCTGATCGGTGGCATTTTTCTCGATTTCTCGGCGATAATTGTTCACTAGAGTCGCAATTTCGCCAGCCGATAGGCGGTCGAAAGGGTTATCCTGAGGATGAAAATACTGCCCATACCAGAAGTTTTTGGCAGTTTCTAGGGGCAAATATCGACCTAATTGCTCGACATTGACCGATATATTGGTAAATCCCGCATTTTCCAGCAATTGATGGCATTTTTCTGGGGTGGCGATGGGAGTGTGCAGATTAGGCAACTCAAAACCATAGGTTTCGCGACAAACACCACTGATCAAGGGTAGGAAGTGGGATTCTAAATTATTACAGGAAAAAGCGACCGAACCGCCTTTTTTTAACCATTGATACCATTTTGCCAGCACTTGCGGGATATCGGGGAAAAGTGCAATCGCCAGAGAACAGGTGATCAGATCGAAACTAGACTCGGCAAAGTCAATGGCAGCTATATCGGCGTTAATTAGGTCAATATTCTCGATATTTAATGCTTCTAGCTTTTTTTCGGCTCTGGCAATCATTTCTGGTGTCAAATCAACCCCGATGACACTTTTTACTTTTGGGGCAATTGCGACCGCAATAAATCCCGTTCCCGTTGCCACGTCTAGCACAGATTGGCTTTTTTGTAAATAGAGATAATTTACTAATTTAAGGGCGCGAGCTTGTGTAAAATCGTTATCGTAATCGTGACGAAGGGCATAAAAATCAATCACTTGACGCTGATAATCGTTGCTCATCTTCTCTATTGCCCAATTATCGACAAAGACTGACCCAATTGACTTAAATTAAGAGCATGGCCGCCGGTAACTAGATAAACCGCGTCTGCTATTGTGCCAATTCTACGACAGAGATCGCCTAAACGATCGCGAAACAGACGACCGAGGGGATAAGCGGGAACCACACCCCAACCGGTTTCTTCCGCTACCAGAATAACATCAACGGCCGCGTTTTTGAGGGAAGACAAGAATCGATCGCTAATTTCTAACCATTCGGCTGCCGACATTTCTAAACAATTGGCTACCCAAGTACCGAGGGAATCGATCAATAAACAGTGAGTAAATGGGCTATTATCAATAGTTTCGCTTAATTGTCGGGGAATTTCTTGGGTTTGCCATTGGGGGGAACGTCGCTGCCGGTGTTTTTCAATGCGATCGCACCATTCTTGATCTTTTTCATCCACCGAGGAGGTGGCGATATAAATAACGGGTTTTTGGCTGATTTTGGCTAAATATTCGGCCCATTCACTTTTCCCAGAACGGGCAGCCCCTGTAACTAGGATAATTTTTTCATGCACGATCGAGATTTTGGCAAATAACTAAAGTATATAGGGTCTGCTGAAAAAGTTTGTTGGTGGGGGCAGGGTGTGGGGTGTGGGGTGTGGGGTGTAGGGTTTTACCGATTTTGAGGTAGTCAGTTACCTAATTTTCAGGGAAAAAGTACCTGAATTTTACCCCCGATCCCTCCA
>NZ_JADBUB010000179.1:0-2754 GCF_020245865.1 Microcystis sp. M169S2 | reverse complement strand
ATTTTAACTCCCTTGATAACTTAAGAAGTAAACTTTACCATCTTTTAAATTCTCTATCCAATGACACGATCGGGTATTTGACGGGATGGTCTTGGATTTTAGAAGCTCTATGTCTGTCAGGAATTTAGAAAAATGGTATTAGCTTCCCGAAACTGACTAGCAAAAGCGTCGGCAGCCAGTTGACTGGTACGCAGATCTTGGGTGCCGTGATTAGCGATTTCGTGACCTTGGGCGATGAGGCTCTCAATCAAGGTGGAGTTCGGTTGTAGGTGTCCCGTGATCAGAAAAAAAGTCGCCTTGACGGCAGTTGCCGGGCTGGCTTTTTCTCGATTATGAGCGGCGATCGCTGCTAGAATGCGATCGGTGGATTTTCCTTCTGGATCGTTGGGGGTGGGTAGATCGTCGATAGTAAGGGCGATAATTTTCTCTCCTGTCGGTTGATAGAAAATTGCCCCGGTCAAAAGTCGAGCGACGATCGAGATAATTAATTTGGCAATGCTCATTTGGGGGGTTAAGGGATGAGAGGAGAAGCAAAGATTAGCGATTACAGGCCAAAGATGATTTCTTTAGGAGATATTTCTGCATTTTGTTGAGTTTCTGCATAAGCCCCAAAACTGAGTCTAGCGACTCCGGGTAAAAATAAGGTAGTGGCCACGGATGACAACTACCAAACCGGTGAGCCTTTTCAAGGCAAAAATTAGACATATCTGCCCTTAGATTGGCTCATCATGGCTATTGGCCACCGATTCGGGGCTATCCTCAGCAATCCAAGCCCTGACTAACTCGTAGCAAAGACCGAGCAGAACTGGTCCGACGAACAAACCGATAATCCCGTAGGCGATCACTCCCCCGAACACCCCCAGCAGAATCACCACCATGGGAATGGGCAGACCGCGGCCCATTAAAATCGGCTTGAGGAAATTATCCACCAAGGTGGCGGGAATCATCCAGATGGTAAATAATAGGGCGATGGAATGGGGTAGTGTTACCCAAGCGTGAATGAGCGCCCCCAAGACAATCAAACCGGGGCCAATTTGGAGAATGCCCAAAATTAGGGTGAGGAGAGTTAATAAACCGGCCGCAGGCGTTCCCACCGTCACTAAACCGATGCCGATCAAAAGACTCTGGATAATAGCAACGCCAATAATACCGCGGCTAACATTGCGGACGGTAGAGGCGGTTAGACTGGCCAGCGCGATTCCTCGACCTGGGGCGATCTTTTCCGCTAACCGGTTCATCAGGTGAGTCAGATTTTTAGCGGAGAGGGTGAGGGCCGCCGCAATCAGAATCGAGGCGATAAATTTCAGCACCGTCAGACCAGTACTGGTGGCCAGGGAAAGGGAGATTTTCCCCATTTCTTTTAATTGTGGCTCGAAGCGTTGAAGAAATTGACCCGTGTTATCCGATGCCTGCTGCCAGAGACCGGCAATCCTTTCGCCAATTAGCGGCCAGGTGGCCACATCGTCGGGGGGAGGGGGAATCACCGCCGCACCAGTATCGATATACTCGGCCAGCGTTCGCAGATTACCGGCCAGAACCGCTGCAATGCCACTCACCGGACCGATAATAATCCCTAGACAAATTAGGGTGAGGAGAACTGCGGCTAGTTTCGCCCGGCCTGCGAGTAACTTTTTTAACCAGAGAAAGAGCGGATACCAAGCGATCGCTAGAATTGCTCCCCAGAGGATCATGGTTAGGAAGGGACGCAGTAAGGTAAAACCGGCAAATAACAACAGGCCGAGAAAAAACAGCCGGATGACGAGATCGATAATTTTAGCGTCGTTTTTCATCGGAAATTTTGGGTTTGAAACCCCGTCCTTCTAGGACGGCTTGACATTTAAAATACATCTCGCTAAAACTAGGCATTTTCAGCGAGAAGCCATGTACCTGACTCAAACGAACCAGATACCCGGACTTGAAGCGAGGGAATTTAACGCCTTGGGAGAACTGCCGACTGAGTAAAAACCTCTACAATCTAGGGCTTTACACGGTTGGACAGTATTATTTTCAAGAACGAAAACATCTTTGCGATCGAGTCCAACTATCACTACTGTAAGGGAAATGAGAACTATACACGGCTGAATACCGATATAGCGCAACAAACCCTTAAAGTAGTCGATAGAACGTTTCCGAGCTTCTACGGCTTGTTAACGAAGGCAGGGGTCCGTTTTTGTAACGGGGATTCATGCCCCGCTCCAAAAACTTTTCGCCTTAAGGCGGGGTTTTAGACCCGATTTTTTCGATCAACCAAGAGAGTATAAATTCTCCTGGAAACGGGTTAAACGGGGGCTGTATCGAATCAAGGGAGGGTTTTTGGTTAACGCTGACTGTATATGGAGTGGCGAACATTTTGAGAAAAAGTAAGCACGATGCTTTAAGCGGATTGTCTAGGGGCTGTTTGGCACAGCCATTAAGAGTGAAAATCTCTTAATAATTCTCGTCCGTTTTACGGCAGAGATTGTCAATGTCTTGTCACCAGCAAGTCGCCGAATATTCTTGATATATAATGATAGTTATATCTGGACTTCCCCGTTGACAAAAAGCCATAAGCTGTGCTGTAGAAGGGATTAAGAGAATTTCCAGCGCCCCGTTACTGGCTACAAATTAGGGAAAATCCCAATAAATCTAACGCTTTTTGTTGCAGTTGAGTCGGTCGAGTTATCTTAGAAAAACGATAACTTCCCTGCCTAATCGTACATTCCACTGTATTCAAGCAAATTGTCCCCAGGTCTTCCAACAAAGTCCGAAAACTAT
>NZ_JADBUB010000178.1:0-12437 GCF_020245865.1 Microcystis sp. M169S2 | reverse complement strand
CAGCGTCGTTTGTTTCGCTTCGCTTTCGCTTTGCTTCAACCGCGCATTTACCAATGTATCTAACTTCCCCTAGTTTGTCAACCCCTTTTGGCAAAATTTTTTGATCTTTTTTCTATCCCTTGCCACGTAAGCCTTTCAGCTATTTCCCTTTTTTCTGGTGGGCTGTTTTTGTCTAGTAATTTTGTTCTAATTAGCTCTTGATGGCGGTGATAGCGTTTCTCATAGGTGGGAACTGTTTAGGCATCAAATAGGGATGCAGTAGCTGAAATAACTGCTTAGTAAGGTTTTCAGCCCCGTGGTCGAACGAGAAGGTCAAACATTGAATGCCCCGCTCAAATCTCAGTCCAGGAACTCGGTTCGATCAGTTAGAATCAGAATATGGAAAAAAAATTATTTATTTTCGGGAACCTTGACTGACTTCTCCCGTCCTCAAGCTCTGAGTGAGGAGTTTATATCCTTAGAGGAAATCCCATGAGTCAATCGATTCCAGCATCTTGGTCACTTGAGGCCAAAAAGTCTCAAAACCCCGTGTCCCCTGACAAACTCTCCAACTACGATCTAATTGCACGCTGTCAGGAAGGGTGTCAGCCCGATCGAGCAGCCTTTGCGGAACTGCTGCGGCGCTATCAGGCTCATGTTGATAAATTACTCTATCATTTGGCTCCCGATTGGCAAGATCGCGCTGATTTGGCTCAAGAGGTCTGGATTCGCGTCTATCGCAATATTAACCGTCTCCATGAACCCCTCAAGTTCCGTGGTTGGTTGAGTCGCATTGCTACTAATCTTTTTTATGACGAATTGCGGAAACGCAAGCGGGTTAATCACCCCATTTCTCTCGATGCTCCCCGGCGCGTGGAAGATGGCGAAATCGATTGGGATATCGAGTCCGATTACCCCAGTCCCGATGAACATCTCACCACCCACGAATTCTACGATCAATTACAAGCGGCGATCGCTGATTTACCAGAAGCTTTTCGGACAACTATTATTCTCCGAGAAATTGAAGGTATGGCCTACGAAGAAATTGCCGAGATCACGGGAGTTTCTTTAGGAACTGTTAAATCTCGCATTGCTCGCGCTCGCGCTAAATTACAATCTGTTTTACAGCCCTATTTTACAGAAGGCTAAAGAATATTGTGGTGATTCGGCACTAACGGCCGAAGTGAGGAGTCGTTAAATTTAACTAGCTCCGTGCTGGTAAAAAGTGATTGTATACCGATCGCTTCTGGTCGAGGTCAACCATGAATAATTATCAACCCGAAGACGTTCAATGGATCAAGTCTTTGTTACGTCACGATGACAGCGATTGCAACTCCGCAACCGAGGATATTTTGTTCTTAGATGAGGATAACGAAGAAGCTCATCGTTTTGATTTAATTAGCGCCTATATTGATAACGAAGTAACGGTAGAGGAACGGAAGCTAGTTCAGCATTGGTTAGACCATGATGCTGCCGCTAAAAAACTCTATCGGCAGCTCTTGGGATTACAAACTAATTTAAGGCAGATTCCCGTACCGGCTACAATGGCCAACGACCGATTGGCAGAACAGGTGTTCAGAAAAGTCGATGGTCAGCGTCGTCGGCAATATTGTGTTTATGGTGGCGCAATTTTAACGGCTATGGCGATCGCTGTTGGCTCCTACTTCGTCTCGGGACGCAATGATCCCCTCTCCCAAATGGCGAGCAGTCCGAGCAGTATTAGCCAAGAGGGAGACCATTTGATGATTGCTCTTAACCATCCGATTATGGAGATTCCCGCAACGGAACAGCCAAAAGAGAATGGCCAAAGGTAAGGTCTATTGAGATAAATGCCAGCATTCTCGTGCGATCGCCCAATCCTCCGCCGTAGCAATTACCATCACTCGCACTTTAGATGTGTCGGTGGCGATATCCTCATCCCGGGGACGAGCGGCATTTTTAGCCAAATCTAACTCTAAACCCAAAAAAGACCAGCCTTGACTGGCTTTTTCCCGTACTAAAGCTGAATTTTCGCCGATTCCTGCCGTAAATACCAACACATCCAACCCCTCTAGAGAAGCGATCATTGATCCGATTAAACTTTTCAGACGATGAATATACATCTCAAATGCTAATTTTGCCCTCTGGTTGCCCTCGGCCATTGCCGTCGTAATTGCCCGCATATCTCCAGAAATACCCGAAATTCCCTTTAAACCCGATTCTTTATTGAGTAAGCTATTTAAACTATCGGGATTATATTGATATTCTCGCTCTAGATAAATCAGAATCCCTGGATCGATCGAACCGCTGCGGGTTCCCATCATCAATCCCTCTAGGGGAGTAAATCCCATAGTAGTATCGACACTTTTACCCCCCTTGACTGCCGATAGGGAAGCACCATTGCCCAGATGACAAATCACCATTTTCAAGGATTCTAGGGGTTTTCCCAACAATTCGGCTGCCCGTTGCGAGCAGTACTGATGACTGGTGCCATGAAAACCATAGCGACGGATTCCCAGTTCACTCCATTGGTAGGGAATGGGATAAAGAGAAGACTCAGGAGGGATAGAACGATGAAAAGCGGTGTCAAACACTGCTACTTGGGGAACATCGCCCAAAACTTGCTCGATCGCCTCAATTCCTTCTAAATGAGCGGGATTATGGCTAGGAGCAAGGGGGATCAGCTTTTTAATCGTTTCTTTGACTGGGGGAGTGATCATGGTTGCCTGTGAATATTCCGTGCCACCATGGACAACTCGATGACCGACTATACTAATGTCGGCGAAATTGGCCAGTACCTTAGTTTCGCCAGTGACTAAGGTATCTAACATCCGAGCAATTGCCGCCGGACGGTCTTGACTAGAAAGATTAATTTCCTGTTTAATTCCCTGAGCTTTTACCGTTAAAACCCCGTAATCAGGGTTAACTGTCCAATCGATCCCCGCTGCCCAAATTGGTTGGGGAGGATGGGAGGGGAGAATATCTAAATCGTATAAACAACTTTTTTGACTGCTCGATCCCGCATTTAAGACCAGAATTTTCATAAAAAAGCTCAATTAGGAGGTGGCCTATGCCGATCATAATCAAACTCAGGTTAAGTCTAGATAAAATCGCTGACTTTTCGGGTTTTTCTTCAGGAAAATTTTATCCGGCTGTGATCACCCATCCCTGACTCGGGCAATATTACAAAACTTTATCAAAAAAAAGTCAAAATAGAGCCTCTAGGGTTATAAAATAGAAGAATACCCCTTGTGAAATTAATCCAAGAAGCTACCTCTGATGCAAGTTAAGGCCTCCATAGTGGATTTAGAGCTAGTTCTCGTCCTTTTCACCAGTGGAATGTCAACATCGCACCACGAATCTCTAGAATGAAATTTTTGTGTATTCTAGATAACCGTGATTACTAGAGGATTTCTTAAGTATGTCAGAGGTTACTGCCGTTACAGATGCCACCTTTAAAGATGAAGTTTTAGATAGTGCCGACCTTGTCCTAGTGGATTTCTGGGCTCCTTGGTGCGGCCCCTGTCGAATGGTGGCTCCCGTTGTCGAAGAAATTGCCAAACAGTTCGAAGGGCAAGTCAAGGTGGTGAAACTCAACACCGACGAAAACCCCATTATCGCTAGTCAGTACGGGATTCGCAGTATTCCTACTCTGATGATCTTCAAAGAAGGTCAAAAAGTTGATACGGTGGTCGGGGCTGTACCGAGAACCACTTTAGCTACCACCATAGATAAACACCTGTAGAGGAGTTGACTAGGTTTTCTGGTAACGCATACCGGGTAACTGAGTCACTAAACCGATTAATTCTAATTCCAATAAGATCCCCGCCACTTCTGAGGTGGGGATTTGCATTTTTTCAACAATAATGTCAAACAACAGGGCATCTCTGTCAAATAACTGATACACTTGTGCTAGTCTAGGTTCTAGATTGACTGGAGGAGCAGGATTAAAGGCCGGGGATGTCTCTGGAGGGAGTGAAGGGGAGAGATTAACTGGTGCGGATTGGTTCGTGGTGGGAATTGCCCCCAACATTTCTAATAATTTCTCCTCAGAAACGATAATTTCCGCTCCCTGATGAATCAGTTGTAAACAACCCCTAGCGGCAGCAATATCGGGAGAATTGGGTAAAGCATAGATATCGCCGCCAAATTCGTTAGCATAACTGGCTGTAATCAGGGAGCCTGATCTTTCGGGGGCTTCGATAACAATCGTGGCGCGACTTAAACCGGCGATAATGCGATTACGACTGGGAAAATGGGCTTTATTCGGCTGAGTTGCGGCGGGATGTTCACTAATGACTAAACCCTGCTTTTGGATGTCGGCGTGTAGCTGCCGATGACGACTAGGATAAACCACATCGACCCCCGTTCCCAAGACGGCAATCGTTCTTCCCCCTGCTTTTAAACAGCTTTGGTGCGCCTCTCCATCAATTCCTTCGGCCATACCAGAAACAATAGTAAATCCCTGTTGGGCCAAAAGGGTACTTAAGCGCCGCGCCCAGCGCCGGCCGTGATCCGTGGGGTTACGAGTACCCACAATGGCGACGGTGGGGATATTTCCCTGATTTTCCTCTAAATTGACCTTTCCTTGATAGTAAAGTAAGGGGGGAGGACTGGGAATTTCCCGGAGAAAGCGGGGATATTCTGGGTCGCTAGGAGTCCAAAAAAGGGGGTTTTTCTGGATATGTTCGGCGAAAAGAGCTTCTGGGTCAATTTGCGATCGCCCTTCCCGTACCGCTACCATTAACTTTTTGCCAAATCCCGCCCCTTCTGCGATCGCAGTATCGGTGGCATTCCAGGCCACAGCGACACTGCCAAAATGTTGATAGAGTCGCTTTAGGGAAATTGGCCCAACTCCAGCAATACTTGACCATGCTAACCAATAAACGCGCTCGTCTGTCAATTTAAAAAGCTCCTCAGACCAGGTAATATTTTCAGTCGGTTAAAACTGACTGCGGCCAGATGACCTTAATTTATTTTAATCTTGCCGGAATCCCTTCCATTAGTTGTTGAGGTATGGTTGAGCCTCGTCAATGTCTTTCACTTTTTTAAAATGTGAATCAGTTGTTCTTGATCTTCTGGGGGAAGTTGTTTGGTTGCGTCTAGTATTTCTGCAAAAGTGGCTTGAGTCATGGTTTTAGTTGGTTATAGCGGTCTTTGGAGCCAATTGTAGCAGTAACGGTAGAATATGTTAGCATAGCGTAACGGATATAACAGACAAATTTATTGTAATTTAAAGTCAAAAACTGCGTTAAATAATGCCCCCGAAGAAATCAGTGATCGTATTTTTTTTAAGAACGTAGAATATCGCACAAAATATCTACAATTAAGGTTCGGGTTTTTAATGATAATGAGCCTAGTTCACGCTGAATCAGTGAAGAGCGAAGTGTTACTAAATGATCAAGTCTGATGGCTGACGATTGGCGAAGACCACTGATCATAAAATCTGGACTTTCTGGTCTCAGAATAATATCTGTATGAAGGGGATTTTCTGGAATACGACTGGTAATTAGGGCAAAGATAATGTGTTGATAGCCTCCAATTTGATTGGTTAGGCAATAAGCAGGACGAACCTTACTGGAAGATAAATCGTCGAAGGGAAATTGAATTAATACAATTTTACCCTTCATTAGTTACAGGTTGTCCATCGTTAAGAGTATAAATATCTTCTTCGGGATCTTGCAGAAAAGCAAAGCTAGGGTTATGGGAAACGGCATCTAGCCAGTTTTTTTCGTTCAGTTCATCCTCCGACATCAAAAGAATGACGCGCACAAACCGATCTTTTTCTTGGGGAATAGGATGATCAAGTTGAATTTGTCCTTGGGTATTGAGGATACCAGTGGTTTCAATCGCACGCATAGCAAAACCTAAAAGAAGTGATTAGATTCTAACATTAAAGTAACCATAAAAAGCGGTGATGGCTAACTACAGCGATCGCTATTCTCAGGCTCGCCCTATGGCTCTCCTCGACTTTGTGTGATAATTAGTGCTGATCATTCCTTGTAGTCTTGCCAGACAAGGCTTTAAAGACTATATTTCCAGAAAATTATCGGCTGCATCTCCTATTTGTGACTTTCCCTCACCTATAGATGAGCAGCAGAAGTTATTTAAAGAGGGCGAATGCAATTGGCCTCTACAATAATATTATTGCGCCAATGGTGGCTTCCAGCTGATAAAAGTTAACAGTTAACAGTTAACTGATTAGGGGAGATCGCACACAACACGAAAACCGATATCGTTGCGAATATCGGCAACGCTTTTGCCTCGATACGCTGAGCTATAGGCCAAAGGGTCGCGGCACCACGAACCGCCACGCCGTATTATTGATGACGCATTAGTTATATTGTTATCTGTCCATGGAATACTGCCATTTTCTTTAATATTGTCTGGTTTGTCAGCATAACTTTCATGATATGAATCAGCACACCATTCCCAAACATTGCCGTGCATATCATAGATTCCCCAGGGATTAGGTCGCTTTTCCCCAACAGGATGGGTCGTATTATTTGAATTACCATCAACCCAGGCATAATCTCCTAGTTGCTCTTTATCATCGCCAAAACTAAATCGGGTTTTTGTACCAGCGCGACAGGCATATTCCCATTCTGCTTCTGTAGGCAAACGGTAGTTTTTTCCGGTTAACTGGCTCAATTTTTCACAAAAAGCTTGAGCATTAAACCAAGTAACAGATTCTACCGGGTTCTGGGGATTTCCTGAAAACCTGGAAGGATTATTTCCCATCACCGCTTGATACTGTGCTTGGGTGATGGGATATTTACCTATTTGAAATGCTGGAACAATTACTTGATGTATCGGTTTTTCATTCTCATCAGAACCCATGTTAAATTTACCGGCGGGTATATCCACCATTTCTGGGTTAAAGTTTGGTAAAATTACAGTTTCAGTTTGCCGAATTATCTTGGGCGATACTTGTAATAACTTATCAACATTTACCTCTGCCAAGCTAAATTTAGAGTTAGCTGCCGATTTTTCATGACCGTAAGCCATTAAAGCTTTAAGCTTAGTATGACTACCCCAATAGCGAATCGACTCTTCATATTCTTTAGTTTTTTCTTCATCTAGTGCAAATTCTTCTAATTTTGCTAAAATTTTCTTATCATTTTCTAAATCTGACAATAACAATGGCCATTTTAAACTAATCGCAGTAAATTTGCCTAACTGTTCAAAAGTCAAAGAAGGCTCTAACAAATTATCATCCTTGTCTCGCTTCTCAAAAAATAAACCAGTCTCATTAGCGATATAAACCTTGAGACGAAAGACATTGATAAAGTGTTTAATCCGTCGCGGATTGTAATCCAATGCAGGAGCCACCATCATAATGACATTCCGCACTGTTTGGGAATCTTTATCAAAATTGTTGACTTGAATCGCTTCTAATCGCTTAATTACAGCTGCTCGTGCTTTCTCTTTTTCGGTTTGTTCGGATTCTATCGAAGGATTATCTAGAGACAAGTTTTTTAAATCACTTGTCTGATTACTTGTTGGGGAAGTGAGATGCTTTTGCGAATTATTTCTCTGGGGTAAAGCTAACTTAAACTTACCCCAGAATGACTGAAAAAATGTAAAATAAGGTTTAGCTGGCTGTAAATTAGAAGGAGTTGAAGTAGCAAGCTGAATCAAAAAATGCTCAAAATCTGACCGGGATGGTTGGGGAACTAAAAAGGGAAGCTGGACAAACTTTTCAATAAAGGTATAACCATAAGCTAACCCTTTATTAGCACTACGTCTGGCCAAAATATCAGGATCAATTTCTGCGGTTTCCGACGGTAAATACTTGAGAATGTTTTCGTATTTTACCGCTAAACTAGCGGCTACTTTTTCTCTGTCCATTCCTAAAATAAACACCACTGAAGGATCATCAGCAATCATCAAGTTAATCGCTTGCATCAAGTCCGCTGATTTTGGATGTTCACAACGATCTAAATCGTCAATAAATACATATACCCGATCATTGCCAATATAAGCATCAACAATTTTAGCAAAATCTTCATGAAATTCTTCTACAAATGCCGATTGTTTTTTATAATCTGGGGCTTCTATATATTTAATTAGGTTGTTTTTGGGGTTTTGGAGTAATCTTTGAAAATTTCTCGATAAACTCTTAATACCAGCAAAAATTCCTGCTCCTGATAAAGTTAAACCTCCGGCGGTAAATAACAGTTTAAAAACTGAATTAATTTTGCTCCAAAAAACATCTTGAGAGGTTGTTGCTCTGATTAATTCGTTAATTCCTTCAACTCCATAAATGATTAAAATAAAAGGAATGGCAATTGAGGCACAAATCACAAAAATTATTAATGGTAAAGCTTTAATTAATTCAAACAAGCCTTTTTCTAAGTTAAAACGCAATAATTGTAATTTAAAGTATCCTAGGATAATTCGAGGTAAATCTCGCCAATTTTTGGGCGTAGAAATCTGCTTAATAAAAGACAGCGCAAAAGCTGCCCATACCGACTCCGCTTTATCGTGTCGCCAAGCATTAAACCAAACCGTCCGACCTCCTTTTTTTCGTAAATATTCCTCTAACATTTTCATAAAAGAAGACTTGCCACTACCCCACTCTCCCTCAACCGATAAAGTTAGGGGTGGTTGTGTCTGCTCATGCAACAAAAATTCAGCGATCGCTATTACATAAGGCTCAAATCCGAGGGCATCATTATTAGTAGCTTGATCGCTGACGCTAGTATTGCGGATAGATTCAGGAGAATCGGACATGGTAGTTATTTTTAGGTGACAGAGAATGGAGAAGAAAATAGATTACCTTAAGTAGCTGGTTATAATTAAATTAAAAATAGATTTTAGGTTCGATCCCCCCTGCCCCCCTTGATAAGGGGGGTGCCGATAGGCGGGGGGATCCCCCCTTAATCCCCCCTTGATAAGGGGGGCATCTGATAATTTTTAACGCCTACCTACTTATCAATCCGAGAAACGCTGTATATAGCCTCCTATGCAACAAAAAAAGCAACGAAGAAAAGACATTTTCATAATATCATCTAAACCCTATAGGTTCTGTCAGGTAGGGGATAGAAGATTTAACTTAGTGTCTATAGAGTTATTGGGGTTTAGTTTTACTAGGAATCAGAATTAATGACCAGTAAGTAGCAGCCTCTAGATCGACTTCTGTAATCGGAATAATTTGCTGATTGGGTAAGGTTGCTCGTTCGATGTAGAGGGCGCGTTCTAATAATCCTAATTCATCGAGAATATTGCGAACTTTAGCGAAATGTCTGCCTAATTTAATAATCGCCGCTGCATCGATAAAGGCTAGGCGATCCCGTAATATTTCCGCATCTAAAGTAGCGGGCATGATACTAAATACGTCATTTCGATAAGTGATAGGTACACCCAGCATTGCTGCACTTGCCATCACTGAAGAAATACCCGGCACGACTTCAATGGAAAAGCGATCACACAAGCGATTAAAAATATACATAAACGTGCCATACAACATCGGATCGCCCACACATAGCACCGCCACATCTAGACCTAATTTTAACTGTTCGGCGATATTTTCGGCGGCAATATCATAATGAGGTTGAGAACTGCGCTCGACACTAAAAGGTAAAGGCATGGGAATTTCTATCTGCTCGGGACGGATAAAATCCGAGACAATTGCCCGTGCCAAAACTTTGCCACTTTCTAAGGTAGGATAAGCAATTACCGGAACAGTTGTGAGAATCCGGTGTGCTTTTAGCGTCAACAATTCGGGATCACCGGGCCCGATTCCTAATCCATAAAGTTTGCCTAATTTATTCATAATTCGTTCTCTTTTGCTAAAGCATTGACTGCTGCTGCCGCGATTGCGCTGCCTCCCCTACGTCCGTGCAGGGTAATAAATGGCACACCACGACTATTAGTTGCTAATTCTAATTTCGACTCTGCCGCTCCCACAAATCCCACGGGAAAGCCTAAAATCAAAGCTGGTTTATCTACATTTTGATCGAGCAATTCTAGTAGGCGAAAAAGTGCGGTTGGTGCATTACCAATGGCTACCACCGCTCCAGCTAAATGAGGTCGCCAAAGTTCTAAAGCGGCAGCGGATCGGGTATTATTAATTTGCCGTGCTAACTCGGTTACTTCTGGATAATTGAGGGTACAAATAATCGGATTATCTTTAGGTAAACGCGCTTTGGTAATGCCATTAGCGACCATTTGAGAATCACAGAGAATGGCTGCACCCCCAGCGAGGGCATTTCGTCCGATTTTAACTGCGTCCGGTGATGCTTCTAAATCTTTTGTTATGTCTGTCATCCCACAGGAATGAATTAGACGAACCGCCACAGGAGCTAAATCATCGGGGAGATTTTCCCAGTTAGTTTCAGCCCGAATAATAGCAAAAGATTTGCGGTAAATTTCCTCACCATTCTTAATGTATTCCATTCTATTCATCTAAATTTTTCGATTTTTTGGAGCTTAAAATTTGGGCTATGAGCGGGGGAATCTTGGTAAATTCTTCCTCAAATATGGGTGTTTCTAAGAACTTTTGACTATCACCCATATAGACTTGATAAGCTTCCAGTATTTGGCCATTTTCCTCGATGGTGGTTCCTAAAAGGGTAATTTCGGCTGGACCCGGTTGAGCGCAGGATTTAGCACAACCCGTCAAATGAATATTAACAGGAGAATTGCAGGTTAAGCGTTCTTTCAAATAATCTGCCAAGAGAGAAGCATGAATTTGAGTTGCAGTGGCCGCTGCTGCACAACCGGGTTTACCGCTACAGGCAACTATCCCCGCATCCCATCCAAGAGAAGCGGATAATCCTAAGGATGCCAGTTTTGGCAACAATTCTGACACTTTTTCATCGGGAATATCGGGTAATATAACAGTCTGCCAAGGGGTTAATCGTAACTGACCACTGCCAAAAGTTTCTGATAGTGTCGCTAATCCCCATAGTTGATTAGCCGTCAATTGTCCTAATCTTAATGATAGACCAATATAAGATAATCCGGGTTGCTTTTGAGGATGAATTCCTAGATGAAAATAGGGTTGAGTAGAATGGGCAGCCTGCTGGTATTCTTGCCCTTTTATTATGCCGGTAGAAGTCCGATGTAATTGGGAGTTAACTTGTTCGAGATATTTTGTCAATCCCCAATCTTTGAGCAGGTGTTTCATCCGCGGTTTTTTCCCCTTAATGTTAGGGGTTTGTTGAACATAATCGAGATAAACTTTTACTAAAGCTTTGACCACAGCTAAACAGTTTTCTGGCTCAATTAATAAGTCCGTGTCATAGAATTGTTTATCTCCTGCGAGGGCTAATCGAAAGCAAACAAGAGAAGTTAAATTTGTCGGATTATTGAGGGCAATTGCCGATAGCTGAATCTCATTATAGCGGTGTTGCCAGGCCATAGTTGAACCAGTGCCAATTCCCACTGCACCACCGCCATCGATGCCGATACTAAATTTAGGACTTAGTTGGGCAATTGATGGATAATTTTGGATAAAATTATCTAATTCTTGGACTAATGGACGAGTATCGATCGATTCTTGACAGTCAATTCCAGCCGTGGGACTAGACATGATGTTACGCAGATGATCGATACTGGGATTATGGGCAGCTAACCCTAATTTTTGCAGGGTTTGAAATTCTTCTAAACTGGGGGATTTTTGCAGTCCGCGAATTTGCAGATTTGCCCGATTGGTAACTTGTATTGTCGTCTGCCATTGTTCGAGCCAAGTGGCGATCGCTTTTCCCTGTGGAGAATTGAGCCATCCACCGGGGGTGCGGAGACGAATTAAAAACCCATCCTGGGCAGCAGTTCCATAAAATAAACCAGGACAAGCATTTGCTTCAACTAACCAATTCACCGTTATTTGTTCTCCATGCGACGCAGAGAAGTAGTTAGAAAATTATTTGTCTATCTACCGATTAAAAACTTGTAATTGGTATTCTGACTCGCAAGGAAAAAGGGAAGATGTACTCTTTTTACTTTTTACTTGATTACAGCTGCGGCACAGTACCAGAATTGCACTGGACTTTCCCAAAGACAAGTTTAAGGATTATACCACGTTTTCGGTTGAAACTCAGTATCGTTAAGAATCGCTACATTTTCCCCCCTTTGTGCCAAGACAAATAAACCTTGACGATAAGCATATTTATCCGCTCCTTCTTCGATTTCAATGCCTGCTACTGCCCCATATAATTGTTTATGGTTATATTCTGGGAAAAATTGCCTAAATTCTGTTAGATTCTTGATTAATTCTTTGACATCATCTACACTTAAACTACTTTTGACTTCCACTACCAGCACATGATTTTCATTAGTTACTAACACATCAATTTCTAGGGTTTTACCGTCGAGACTTTTTCTGACTCTTTGACTAACTTGATGTACGGGAATCTGACGATTTAAAAATAAAGTCTCACAAGCGGGGGCTACCATATTTTCGACAAAACGTCCCCATTTACCCCCAAGATTACCAATTTCTTGACTGAGTCTGGTAATTTGGCGATCGGTTT
>NZ_JADBUB010000177.1:0-10529 GCF_020245865.1 Microcystis sp. M169S2 | reverse complement strand
CTCCAGCTACATCAAATGTTCCAAAAAAATATAGAAGAGCTAATGCAAATTAGCCGCTATCGGTTGAAGGATTACATCAAAGGACAAAGAGCGATATCGCTTGCCCTATCTACCTTCTAGCTCGCTTGTCCCCCTCTCAGTTTTGCTTAGGTACTTATCTTGTTCAAAAACCTTATCTGATTATTTTCATCTCCAAACATATGACTTTCACTTATTAAATTTATGTATTTATAGCGTTTCTGATTCACAAGAGGTACATTCCTGATCCTGAAAAGCTTAGTCAGCAAAGGTTTAAGTGTGCCGCACAGATGCGAGAACCGCTATATTTTTTTTTATTAATAACCAGTGTCTTGACAAAAAAAATTTTTTAATATAAAATCCATACTAGCTAATATGTTCAGAAAATACTCAATAACCTAGAATCAAAATCGCCCAAGTTAATCTATCGAGGTTTTGCTCATGCCTTTTGGTTCTACTTTCCTTGACACTTTATCGATGTTTGTTGAACTTAGACATCAATAGTCGTGCGACTTTTTTTCCTTTAATTGCTGTCATCTACTCTAACTAAAAATTCCATGATTATCACCAGTTTACAAAATCGTTTTCCTAGAAATAATCCCACCCGTCGCCTGCGAGCTTTTATACTAGGTCTTTTCGCCGTCACTATGACCGCCTTACCCCTAAAAGCCGCCGAAGAAATTGAATTTGTCTATACTCCCCTCGTTTTTTCTGTATCGGTAGCATCCCTAGAAACCTTTGCTAAGGAAGGCAAAATTGATGCTAATTTAAAAAGATTTCTTGCCAGAACAACTCCCGAAGCAAGAGAGAAGTTTCGTGAGGCTTTATTAACAAAGATTGACATCGATCCTATTTTACTATCTCGTTTTTTTAATAGTGTGATGGGTGCTGATATGCTCTCTCGTTTGGGCAAAGGCATCACCATTGAAGGGGGAATTAATGGTAAATATGCCCTGCGGGGTGCGATTGTTAGTGCCGCTTTTGAGCCGGGGGGATTAACCCTTTTAAATGTGCTGAAAAAATTCCCCAATAATATCCAGTTACAGGGGGAAGAAATCCTCGGATTAGCTAAAACCATCGATTATGCAGTTTATGTGGCGGAAATATTTATTAAAGATATGCGCCTCTGGACAGCCGAGGAAGCCGCTGCCGTTAAACCACCGATTAATTATACCAGTTTACCCGATCTGCGTCAGCGCGGTAGCTTTCAGGTAAAAAAAGAAGTTTGGAACCTAACCGATAGCAGTCGCAATCGCAGTTTATATGTGGATGTTTATATCCCGCAAACTTTCCGAGAAGGCAAAACACCTGTAATTATTTTTTCCCACGGATTAGCCTCGCGACCGGAAGATTATGCCCAAGCAATTGAACATCTAGCTTCCTATGGATTTT
The DNA here is from genome assembly GCF_020245865.1 of Microcystis sp. M169S2. NCBI lineage: Bacteria > Bacillati > Cyanobacteriota > Cyanophyceae > Chroococcales > Microcystaceae > Microcystis > Microcystis sp. M169S2. Next base: position 9,119 of record NZ_JADBUB010000177.1, on the reverse strand, counting down.
TAGTAGCGGCACCGCAACACCCTGGCAGTGATACCCAGTACCTGCAAGGAATGTTAGGGGGGTATTATCGCAATATTTTTGATCGAGATGAATTTATTAACCGACCCAAAGATATTAGCTTTCTCATTGATGAATTAGCAAGACGTAATGATAGTCAATTTCAAGGTAAACTTGACCTCACTAATGTGGGAGTAGCGGGTCATTCCTTTGGCGGTTATACATCTCTAGCTGTTGCCGGCGCACAAATTGATTTTGATAATCTCGCCCAAGATTGTAATCTTCCTTACTCCGGGATTAATATCGCTATTTTACTGGAATGTCGCGCCCTAGAATTGCCTAGACAGGTCTATAATTTTCGTGATGAACGAGTCGCGGCTGTCTTTGCAGCTAATCCCGTTAACCGCAGTATTTTTGGGGAAAAAGGTTTAAGTAAAATCTCGATTCCTGTCCTCTTAGGTTCTGGAAGTTATGACCCGGCAGCTAATCCGATTTTTGAACAGGCCATTCCTTTTACTTGGTTAAAAACGCCAGATAAATATCTGGCCATGGTGGAGGGACAAGCTCATGTAAATTTTACGGAATTGGATGCAGGAATGCAAAAAACCCTAGAGTCTGTGGTCGATATCACTTTACCCAATCAAAATTTAATCGAGGATTATGCGGGGGCTTTATTGGTCTCTTTTTTTGAAGTTTATATTGCTGATAATGACAAGTTTCGTCCTTTTCTTCTGTCTAGTTACGCAGAATATCTCAGTCAGGGACAAAAGTTTAAATTAGACTTTATTACTGCCGCTTCTGACCAGAAATTATCTCAATTAATTGAGAAATTGCGAGTACATCGGCAATAGACACTAATTGCCTTCAGTAGCTAATAACTGAAAAATCTCCCCACTGCCCCTCTGCAAAAAAGATTCTCTTGAGTTGTATAATCTCTAAAGGATTAGCGTACTCAAGAAAAAAATTATTTCATGCTCAGAAAAATTAGACTATCATACTTTGGCTTAATTTTAGGCAGTATTTTAACGGTTATCGGCATTATCGGTTATGCCCAAGGTAACGCCACGGTCAATTTAGCGGGCTTTTTCTACGGATTACCGTTATTATTGGGAGGTTTAGCCCTAAAAGCTTCAGAAATCAAACCGATACCCTTCAGTCAACCCACTAGCCCCGAAATCTTGCAATTGCGCCAACAACAGGCTACTGTCACCCAAACCAAACTTCGCAACGATGTCACCCGCTATCGCTACGGACAGGAAGTGCATCTGGATGAAGCCCTAGAAAAGCTGGGATTAAGCCCCACGGACGAGGAAAGACCGACTTTAGTGGCAATTCGTGAAACTGCTGTTGATTCCGCCTATTGTCTCACCCTAGAATTTGAATCGCCCCTTTTACCCCTAGAAAAGTGGCTGGCAAAACAAGAAAAAATCGAAAGATACTTTGGACCAGGAATTAGAGCCGAAATTAAGCAAGTTGACGAGGAAAAAATTGATTTAGCCCTAATTACTATCCCTAACGCCTAAATGCTCACGCCTACTCAGTATGGCTTCCTAGCAATCGCTGCCGTGGCTGCAGGCTTAATTAATGCTCTTGCCGGTGGCGGTAGTCTGATTACTTTTCCAACGCTGATGGCGGTGGGTATCCCACCGGTAATGGCAAATGTGACTAATACCGTCGCTTTATGCCCCGGTTATCTGGGGGCAACCCTCGCCCAAAAAAAAGACCTGCACGGGCAACAAAAACGGATTTGGTTATTACTACCATCGGCAGTTATTGGCGGCATTATCGGTGGTATTTTGCTGTTAAATAGTAGTGATAAAGTATTTGAGCGCCTGATTCCTTTTTTGATTCTTTTAGCGGCGGCTTTATTGGCTTTTCAAGATACTTTACGCTCTTGGTTGCAGCGGCGACAGGGGGACGAAAATGGTCATATACCAGAAATTTTGGCGGTTTTACCCATCGCTCTCGCTTCAATTTATGGTGGTTATTTTGGAGCGGGTTTAGGGGTGATTAAGTTGGCAATTTTGGGCTTATTTCTCAAGGATAATCTCACGAGATTAAATGCTTTAAAACAGTTGCTTTCTTTGGTGGTTAATGTGGCAGCATCTTGGTTTTTTCTCTTTTCTAATCACGTATATTGGTCGGCAGCGATAGTGGTAGCAATTGGCTCTTTAATTGGGGGTTTATTGGGGGGAAAACTAGCTAGAATTATCTCTCCTAGTTATCTGCGTAAGACCGTGGTAATTCTGAGTATTATTACCGCTATAGTTTATTGGCTTCGTTAACAAACCGATTTATGGCAGTTAAGCTGCCCGCGCATTTAAATTGCTTGTTGAGATCAGGCAACAGTTTAAAACCTTACCCGATGACGTTTTAACTCAATTGCCAAGAAAAGTGGGTTTTAGCTTGTCTAGAATAACCGAGTCTCTTGGTGCATTCTAGCATCGGTTAAACACACTGAAGGATTAACGGAATAGGGTGGATAATTTTGCTCGGCAAAACCTGACCAGATGTTTAGTATCGACAAAGCTGCCCTTGTCTAGCATTCACAACAGGGGGAAGAACATACCTTTCTGCGATCGCCAGCCGCCATCAGCGAACAAGCTCTCCATAACTGAGATGGAGGCGACAGTGCTGGCAAAAACTCCCTAGCTATACCGGTCTCCTCCAGATGATCTGCATAAAAACTTAAGAATGATCCCCGTCTGGTGATAGACTTTTGACTGTTAAGGAAACAAACTCACTAGATAAATCATAGATCAGCTGTAGGGAGGATCATCGAGTGGAAAGTACGCTAGGGTTAGAAATTATCGAAGTGGTCGAACAGGCTGCCATTGCCTCCTCGAAGTGGATGGGTAAAGGCGAAAAAAATATCGCCGATCACGTCGCTGTGGAAGCGATGCGCGAACGGATGAATAAAATCCATATGCGCGGTCGCATCGTTATTGGAGAAGGGGAAAGAGACGAGGCTCCCATGCTCTATATTGGCGAAGAAGTGGGTATCTGTACCCAAGTTGATGCCAAACAATATTGTAATCCCGACGAATTAGTCGAAATCGATATCGCCGTCGATCCCTGCGAAGGCACTAACTTGGTTGCCTACGGTCAAAATGGTTCCATGGCCGTGTTAGCGATCTCCGAAAAAGGTGGGTTATTCGCCGCTCCTGACTTTTATATGAAAAAATTAGCCGCTCCCCCAGCAGCTAAAGGTCATGTGGATATTAATAAATCGGCGACGGAAAACCTGAAAGTTCTTTCCGATTGTCTCAATCGTTCGATCGAAGAACTGGTGGTAGTGGTTATGGATCGTCCCCGTCACAAGGAATTAATCCAAGAAATCCGCAACGCCGGGGCCAGAGTTCGTCTGATCAGCGATGGTGACGTATCGGCCGCTATTTCCTGCGCTTTTTCGGGAACTAATATTCATGCTCTCATGGGTATCGGTGCCGCTCCAGAAGGAGTAATCTCGGCGGCGGCTATGCGTTGTCTAGGCGGTCACTTCCAGGGACAATTAATCTATGATCCGGAAGTGGTCAAAACCGGTTTAATCGGCGAAAGCCGCGAGGGTAATCTCGCTCGTCTGCAAGAAATGGGCATCACTAATCCCGATCGCGTTTACGGTTGCGAAGAATTAGCCAGTGGCGAAACCGTCCTCTTTGCCGCCTGTGGTATCACCCCCGGCACCCTGATGGAAGGGGTCCGCTTCTTCCATGGTGGCGCTCGTACCCAAAGCTTGGTTATCTCCACCCAATCGAAAACCGCTCGCTTTGTCGATACCGTTCACCTGTTCGACCAACCCAAATACATTCAACTGAGATAATTCTCTGACGCGGTGGGGTGGGCATGGCTCACCTCGCCCCCATTGGTAAAAATATATAAAGTTTTTTTTCAAACATCTTTTATTTGCATCCCGATTGGGACTAAATTGCAACAATTAGAGACATAACGCACTGATCTTTATCAATAATTTTTGTAGCCTGAGCAACATTTGTAGGAGAACATAAATGAATATTGCTGTAGTGGGCTTGAGTCACAAGACAGCCCCTGTGGAAATTCGTGAAAAATTGAGTATCCCGGAAGCGAAAATCGAGTCCGCTCTTACCCACCTCAAGGGTTATCCCCACATCCAAGAGGTGGCGATTATCAGTACCTGTAACCGTTTGGAAATCTACGCCGTGGTTACGGATACGGAAAAGGGCGTGGTGGAAATTACCCAGTTTCTCGCTGAAATCGGACATATTCCCCTTAATGTCCTGCGTCGTTATCTGTTTACCCTACTGCATCAGGATGCTGTGCGTCATCTGCTCCGGGTGTCGGCCGGTTTAGAAAGTCTTGTCCTCGGTGAAGGGCAAATTCTCGCTCAAGTTAAAAATACCCATAAATTAGCTCAAAAGTACAATACTATTAGCCAATTACTCGATCGCCTGTTTAAACAAGCGATGACTGCCGGTAAACGCGTCCGCACGGAAACCAGCATCGGCACGGGAGCCGTATCGATCAGTTCGGCGGCGGTGGAGTTAGCCCATGCTAAGGTGGCAGACCTCAGCAGCCAGAAAATCGCTATTATCGGGGCAGGGAAAATGTCCCGATTATTAGTTACTCACCTTCTGGCTAAGGGTTCTCAGCAAATTGCGATCGTCAATCGCTCCCAAAGACGGGCCGAGGAGTTGGCCCGTGAATTTCCTCACCTACCGCTGCAACTATATGGCTTAGAAGAGATGATGGCTACGGTAGCGGCATCGGATATCGTCTTTACCAGTACCGGAGCCACGGAACCAATTTTAACTAAAAATTTATTGACAGAAGTGACGATTACTGCTAAATCGCTGATGTTAATCGATATTTCTGTTCCCCGCAACGTTCACACCGACGTGAAGGAATTGGCACAAGTGCAAGCTTTTAACGTCGATGATCTTAAAGCGGTGGTTGCCGCCAATCAGGAAAGTCGCCGTCAGATGGCCAGGGAAGCAGAGGCACTCCTAGAGCAGGAAGTGGAAGCTTTCGAGCTTTGGTGGCGTTCTTTGGACACTGTACCGACAATTAGCTGTTTAAGAAGCAAAATTGAAGATATTCGCGAACAGGAATTAGAAAAGGCCCTCTCCCGTCTGGGGACGGAATTCGCCGAAAAACACCAAGAAGTTATCGAAGCAATGACCCGCGGTATCGTCAATAAAATCCTTCACGAACCCATGGTACAACTGCGGGCCCAACAGGATATCGAAGCGCGTAAGCGCTGTTTACAATCCCTGCAAATGCTCTTTAATCTCAGTGTCGGGGAGGAATATAGTTAGGGGCCGACAATTGACAAAAATTAAGGGCGATTCTATGGGTCTGTTAAGATGATTTTGAGGGATTGGGGGCGAATAATTTGGCCCGATTCCCCTATCCACAATTTCAAGATTGACAGACCAATAGTCTTTTGGCTGTAGAAATGCGGTAATTATGCCCAAATTGAGGGGGTGTTTAACTGATGGAAGTGGGATAGAGGAGGGTGTGGAACCGCAGGGAGCGATATAATTGATGGTTAGTCCAGAAATTTTTAGAGAGAATGAAGACCTTAGAAGAAACTATTGCACAGGCTATGGATTGCCAAGATAAGTCAATCTTACCTTTTCTTCCATATATTTTACAGGACTTCTGGGAAATAGGCTCTTCTGCAAATTCTATTCTTAAAATTGTCAAAGCACATACAAATAATTATTCTGAATTAAATGTACTGGATCTAGGCTGCGGCAAGGGTGCAGTCTCGATAAAATTGTCAATTGAACTGGATTGCTACTGTCTTGGAATCGATGCAATACCAGAATTTATTGAAATCGCTATAGCGGTGTGCAGTCGTATGAGGTACAGTGTCACGAGCTATAAACCATGCTAGGCAAAGCTTGGTTTGTATCTCACTCAAGTGCTTACCGCTATAATAAAAAAGCTAGAGAAGAAGCAATTACTTCAAGGTGTAAATTTATTTCAGGAGACGCACGAGAAATAATCAATACATTAAACCAATTCAATCTGATTATTCTCGGCTCGATCAGTCCTGTATTTGGAAATTATTTTCAAACTATGACTATCTTAAAAAAAAATCTGACAAAAGATGGTCTAATTATTTTAGACGATGGATATTTTGAAGATGATCAACCCTATAAGCATGACTTTATAATCAAAAAAAGTATGCTGTTAAACCAGATAGAAAAAGCTGGCATGAAATTAATAAAAGAATATACAGAAACTGAAATAAATCAAAATGATGAGTATGAAATGCAGTTTAATTATCTTAAGCAAAGATGCCAAGAATTAGCGGTACAATATCCAGACAAAAAATATTTATTTGATAATTATATTGAAAAACAAAGAGTCGAGTATAACAATCTAGAAAATATAATTACTTGTGCAACAATGGTAATTCAAAATAAATAATTTTGGACTAACATCGCCTTCAGTCTGACCCCGCATCATCAGTTGACTGCGATGTCGAAGCCACTGCCAAAAACTCGATGACCGGTTCGAGAGGGCGGAACTCGGCTAAAGTAGAACGGGGGTGCTGAATCGTTTGTATTCTTTCAGGTTCCCCCCCCTCCTTTTCTGATACCGAACTGAGGTTAATTATCATCGGTCAAGCGTCAAAACATCTAAGCTTTTCCTTGATCCCAGTAATGTAAACTTTGATTAAGAGAAAGACTTCTAGCCCCGATCCGATGTTATATTAATAATTGAAGCTAAAGAAAAAAGCTTCCCTGACAGATCGACTGGCAAGGTTATAAAGGTCAAGTTCACAAAGGAGTAAACCCTGTTAAAGTTACATTCTGTCTCGATAACGACGATAACAGCGACCGACCTGAACGCTCATATTTCCTAGAGTAGAGAACAAGGGAGTTAGGCAATTGCAACTAAGGTTCAATGCTTCTCCAACCAGTCTCAAGTTATGAGGGGAAATACCTGAGAATCGGTAAACTGGTCGCTGTTATTGTTTGTCAACACAAGTAATTGATAATTGCAGTCGCTCTCCTTTGATGAGATAATAGAAAGTCTTCTGTTCAAAAGGATATCGATAGGATGCGACTCTCTCAACAGCTTTTTGTCACTCTCCGGGAAGATCCGTCCGAGGCGGAAATCCCCAGTCATAAATGCTTAGTCCGTGCCGGTTACATTCGTCGCATTGGCAGCGGCATTTACGCCTATTTACCCCTGATGTGGCGGGTTTTGCAGAAAGTCTCCCAGATAGTCCGGGAAGAAATGAATAAAGCCGGCGCCCAAGAATGTTTACTTCCCCAACTGCAACCAGCGGAACTCTGGCAAGAATCAGGCCGTTGGGACACCTACACAAAAGCAGAAGGGATTATGTTTGCCCTGACGGACAGGCAAAACCGGGAGTTAGGATTAGGACCGACTCACGAAGAAGTAATTACTGCCGTCGCTCGTGATTTAATTCGTTCCTATCGACAATTACCAGTTAATTTATATCAGATTCAAACTAAATTTCGCGATGAAATTCGCCCTCGTTTTGGTTTAATGCGGGGACGAGAATTTATTATGAAAGATGCCTATTCTTTCAATCTCGACGAGGAATGTTTAAAGAAAACCTATCAAGCGATGGATATAGCTTACCGCAATATTTTCCGCCGTTGTGGGTTAGCTTTTCGGGCAGTAGAAGCCGATTCTGGAGCGATTGGCGGTTCCGCATCCCAAGAATTTATGGTCTTAGCTGATGCCGGAGAAGATGAGGTTTTATTTACTGCCGATGAAAAGTATGCGGCTAATGTGGAAAAAGCCGTTTCTTTGCCAGCAGATAAAGTGGTTTCTCCCTTTAAAAAGTTGGCTAAAAAAGAAACTCCTAACACCAACACGATCGAAAGTTTAGCTCAATTTCTCGATTGTTCTGCCACGGCTATCGTCAAAAATGTTCTCTACGAAGTGGTTTATGATAGCGGCATAACTGTTTTAGTTTTACTGCATATTCGCGGCGATCAAGAAGTTAACGAAGTTAAACTACAAAATGAATTAGTTAGACAGGCAGGCCGTTACAATGCTAAAACAATTTTGGCTTTAAAAATACCCGATGCTGCCGCTCAACAGAAATGGGCAACTAAACCTTTACCTTTAGGTTATATTGCTCCCGACTTAGAAGATAATTTACTCAAAAAAGCCAGCGATATAGCTCCTAAGTTTTTACGCATAGCAGACAACACGGTGACAGACTTAGAAAACTTTATCACCGGTGCTAATGAAACCGGGTTTCATGTAGTGGGGGCCAATTGGGGTAAAGATTTCATCTTACCGGAATTAATCGTCGATCTACGCAAAGCCCGGGTAGGGGATCGAGCTATTCATGATCCTAATCAAACCTTGCAAAGTGCCAGAGGAATTGAAGTCGGTCATATCTTCCAATTGGGCTATAAATATTCTCAAGCTATGAATGCTTTTTATACTAATGAAGCGGGAGAATCTACCCCCATTTGTATGGGCTGTTATGGGATTGGAGTATCGCGTTTAGCCCAGGCAGCCGTAGAACAATCCTACGATAAAGATGGCATTATTTGGCCGGTAGCTATTGCCCCCTATCAAGCGATTGTGGTTATTCCTAATTTAGCCGATGCCGAGCAGGTAAAAACCGCCGAAAGTTTATACAATGAGTTAAATCAAGCGGGCATTGAAACCCTTTTAGATGACCGAGATGAACGTGCAGGTGTTAAGTTCAAAGATGCGGATTTAATTGGGATTCCCTATCGCATTGTCACGGGTAAATCTCTCAAATCGGGTAAGGTGGAATTAGTTGAAAGAGCCAGTAAAAAAGCGTCAGAAGTAGCAATTAATGAGGTGGGTTCCTATTTAAAAACTGCTATTTCAGAGGCAAATGCTTCTGATTAAGTAATTAAATATAGCGTTTCTGATTCACAAGAGGTACATTCCCGATCCTGAACAGTTTAATCAGCAAAGGTTTAAGTGTGCCGCACAGATGCGAGAACCGCTATATACAGATAATTTTCGGTTCTTCCGAACTTACCATGTAAAATCAACTAGCAAAATGCCAATTTAATAAACATCTAAGACTAAAGTTTTTAAAGTTTCTAAATCCATAGCCTCTCCTTTTTATCAGCTTCAGTTTATTGTTAATTCCTTCCACTGTT
>NZ_JADBUB010000176.1:0-21613 GCF_020245865.1 Microcystis sp. M169S2 | reverse complement strand
TAGGAAAGCATGGGGATGAAGGTATGATAGCGAGATATGTAAAAGAACAAGATAAAGAATACCTGCAGCTACACCAAAATCTACAATTGAGTCTATTTTGATTCTGATACCCCGTCCGCTTGCGGCGGGGTAGTTCATTACATATTTACCTTTCCTTCCTCTTTCTTCAGTTTTGATTCCTTGGTTTGTAGTTGGCTTGTTCATTTACCTCGGTATAAAAAAAGATTTCGATCTATTTTTTCTTTGGTTTGTTGCTTGTTTGCCTTTAATATTTTTCACTAAACTTGAGAGTTTAAATAGGGGTAATGCCTTCTTAATTACTATTATTGTCATTGCAAGTTTTGCATTTTTAGAAATCTTAAAATTACTATCATCCGAGAACTTAAAAAAGCTATTAGCTATTGCTCTTGCTCTTTATATTGTTTTGAATAGTATCCTTTTTGGTGTCAAATACTTTACCCGTTATGAAGAGGATGCTGCTAGTTCTTTTAAGGTAAGACTAGATAAAGCTATTGCTCAGGCTTATATATCGGCTTCTTCATCAGAAAAAATATTGATCTCTGCTCGAATTAGTCTGAGAACCCTGGATTATATCTATGTTCTGTTTTATTTAAAATTTTCACCCCAAGAGTTTCAGTTGGAAAGTAACTATGAAATTAAAAATGGAGAATATGTAGTTGATTCTTTTGATCGTTTTTACTTCAATCAGAATTCTTTGAAAGTTTCTAAAGATGAAACATTTATTTTTCTCTTAAGACAGGAAGAAAGAGACCCTTGTCCAAGCTTACAACCTATCTATCAAGATAAATGGTGGAAAGTCGGTAGGTGTAAAATGTTATAAAAAACTAACTGAAACTAGCTGAAAGCCAACTTTAAAGTCTCTAGAATCAAATTAATAAAAATTAAAGAGGGCTGGCAATTCAATTTGACTTTTTTGATAGTCTTCAGGAATACCGATATCAATAAAATAATTCTTTGAAACAAACCCATACATTGCTATTTGCTTGAGGCATGGCTTAAGAAAATCTTCTTCAAAGGAAAATTTTTCTGGTAGGTCAAATTGGGAGATAAGATTTTTATCGATCAGATAAATTCCTCCATTAATAAGTCCTTTATCCTTGAATTGCTTTTCTTCAAATTTAATAACTTTGTTCTGGTGATCTTGAATGACATTATTATATCTATCAAAATTTTTTAAAAGTTTTAAGGCCAAGGTTAAGTCCGCCTGTTGCTTTCGATGAAAGTCGATCATTTCTGATAAATTGACATTAAACAAGGTATCTCCGTTAACAATTAATGCTTGTTCGGTTTGAATTTTATTTAGTGCCAACTGGATCGCTCCTCCAGTTCCCAAGGGTGTATCTTCTATCAGATAATTTAGCTCGTATTCCTTATATTGATCGCCAAAATGATCGATAATTTTCTGATGTTCATAGCCCACAGAAACTAAAAATTTGTTGGTAATTTTTTGAGAGATTAGGTAATCTAATAGATATTCTAAAAAAGGTCTGTCGGCAACGGGAGCCATAGGTTTTGGTAAACTGTTGATAACCGACCGTAACCTGGTTCCTAACCCACCCGCCAGAATAATTACATCCATAGATACACCTCAAAAATTTTAATTATTGCCAATCTTTTAAAAACTATTTTTAGGGTTACAGGGATAATCCTTCCCCGTCGATCCTTGGTTTGCTATAATGTCCATGCTTGGGTTCCGTATTTGGTAAAATGAAAATTAATCACTTGGCCTCCTTCTGATTTCAAAGCTTTTATTACTTCGATTTTCTTGGTAGGATCAACCATAAAGATAATAAAACCACCGCCACCGGCCCCCGATATTTTGCCTGAATAGGCCCCAGTTTCCCTCGCTACCCGATAAATGCGATCAATCTGCGGATTACTAATTAATTTGGATAATTTCTTTTTCGCTTCCCAAGAAGTTCTCAGAATTTCTGCTATGCCCATAAAATCTGATTTAAGCAGTGCTTCTTTAAAGAGAATTGCCTCTTTTTTGAGTTGATGGGTAGCGGTGATCGCTTGCTCATTTTTTTCTTGGACATTCTGAATTTGATCCTCAATTACTTGAGATGAGTAGCGAGAAATGCCTGTATAGTAGAGGATCAGAGAGACTTCTAATTCATTGATCACCCAATTTTTAATTCGCAAAGGATTAACTATGACTCGATCTTGTTCATAAAATTCCATAAAATTAAAACCGCCAAAAGTGGCAGCGTACTGATCCTGTTTGCCCCCTAACCAGCCCAGGTCAATTCGTTCGATCTCGTAGGCTAAATGGGCGATATCGTACTCGCCTAGAGGTAATTTTAACAGTTCCACAAAGGCTTTAACTATGGCTACGGCTAGGGTAGAAGAAGAACCCAATCCCGAACCAGCTGGCGCATCGGAAAAAGTGGTGATTTGCAGCGGCAAAGGTTGCCCTTGATTAAAGTCTTTAATCAAACGATTATAGACCGCTTTATGCAGATCTAGAACACCGTTATAGGGGAGAGGAAACTGAAGCGTTTCTATTTGTTGTTCTCCTCGATCAGCGGCAACAAAAATGACCTGTTTGTCGGTAATTTCCGTGACTGTACAGTAGGCATAGAGATCGATAGTAGCGTTGAGAACGTAACCTCCATAAAGACTACAGTAAGGCTCTACATCTGTGCCGCCACCACCTAAACCTAATCTTAAAGGAGCTTTGGTTCTGATGATCATGGGTATGCTGTTTAGGTTGATTTTTTGCTAGAGGATTTTAGTTGGGAAAGATCGCTTCTTCGATCGCTAAACAAATAGTATGGAGAACAAAACCATGACCTTCTTGAATGCGAGGGGTACTGGTACTAGGAATCATCAAACAATAATCGGTTTTTTCCTCTAGAGCTAATCCCTTCGCCCCAGTTAAACCGATGCTAGTGAGACCTTTTGCTTGACAAACTTTGAGAGCTTGATGGATATTAGCGGAATTTCCCGAAGTGGAAATACCGATAAACACATCACCCGGATTACCTTCCGCTTCTATCTGGCGGCTAAAAATATATTCGTAGCCATAATCGTTGGCGATCGCTGTTAAACTGGCGATATCGCTATTGAGGACGCGAACTGGCAAAGACTGTCTTTCTTTCAGAAATCGGCCGTGCAGCTCACCGCCAAAATGGATAGCATCGGCGGCACTGCCTCCATTACCGGCGACTAATACTTTGTGGTTGTTGCGATAAGCATGGATACATACTTGGCAAATCTCTTGGATTTTTTCTAGATATTTTGTCTCGGTTAGTAGGTTTTTTTTCAGTACATAAGCCTCCTCCAATTCAGTCTTGATTAAAATTGACAGAGACGGATCACTCTGGAAACTATCTAATTTTTTGTTTGATTTTTCCGCCATTGGCATAGGTTTGATTTTCCAATTTTTATTAGTTGAATAAATTTAACTCTCAATCATTCTGTCATTACATTGAATAGTATTAAACGACCAGAATCGCTGTCCATTAATTGGGCATAAAACCCCTAGCACGGTAGAATTGATCACGGGACAAGAAAAACAGGCTAATGATAGTTCTAGAAAAACCTAGAGCGATCGAGTCAAAAGAGTGATCTTTTGCCAGTTATTCTGGGAATATATCACAAACGCCCCAACCTTAGCACAATTTGTTTTGTTTGTAAATAAACTTTTGATCTATTCTGGCCGAGACGAGGTATTTCCGAGCGGGGGGTTCAACCCCTGCCAGTCTTGGTCTTTTGTTTGGCTGGACAAAAATATTAACAATTCATGACAATACTGCTGATATAATCAAAAGTCCAAAGGCCTGACGGCGTATAATATGCCCTGATTGCTATACTCTGACATCTAGATAGTAAAGAGAAGCAATTTAGCCGAGAAAACTAGCACAAATCGCGACAATCCCTCGAATTTTGTCTGTCCATCGGTTCAAGCTCTCGTCCCTGACAGAAGAACTGAGAATTATAGTCCCCGACTCGAAAAAGTCCAACATAATGAATCCTTTCCCCGCAATTTCCGTCAATGACGATGACCTAAAATACCCATCTCCGCCATCTCCGGGCAATTCTGACCAGAAAAGCGAAGATAGAGCGAAAAAGAACAAAGCCTTATTTCTCGATCGAGATGGGGTAGTTATTGACTATATCCCCTACCTGAGCAAACCAGAACAGGTGAGCATTCCCGCCGGGGCAGCGGCTGCCTTAAAACAGTGGCAGGATGCTGGCTATCTGCTGATCATCATTACCAATCAATCGGGACTTGCTAGGGGCTATTTCACTTGGGACGATCTGGCGGCGATTCACGGGCGCATGATTGAGGAATACCGACAATTGGGCGTGCATTTTCACGATCTTGCCATCTGCCCGCACCATCCCGACGAAGGATGTCCCTGCCGCAAACCCTCCCCCTATCTGCTGCTGACAGCCGCCCACCAGTACGGAATCGACTTAGCCGGCTCGTTGTTTATCGGCGATGCGCCCAGTGATCTAGAATGCGCCCTAGAAGCTGGTTGTCAACCCGTATTGCTCTTAACAGGACGGGGAAAAGTCACCCTTGGGCAGATCGAGAAATACCCAGTTGAGATTCCCGTATATAGCCAACTAAAGGAAACGGTAGAATTATTGCCAAAAACCGCTGCCGAGATAGAATTATGAGAATATTAGTCCTTTCTTGCCATAACTTTCCCTATCCACCTAGTCGCGGGGCAACCGAGGGTAGAACTTTTAACCTGATCAAATGTCTTCATCAAAACCATGATGTCACCCTGTTTGCCCGTCGGGTGGAGAATGTCACAGAAACTCAGATCGAAGAATTAAAAACCTTTACCAATCATCTTGTCTTATTTCCGCCCCAGGAAATTCCCGAACCAGGCAAGGGACTGACAAAACTAATCGGTCAAACAGGGCGCTTTCTGGAGGCAATAGTACAGATGACCCCAGCTAATGTTCTTAGTTATCGTTCGCCGCTCATTCAAGAGCGAATAGATGAATACGTCGAGCAGCAAAAATGTGATGTAATTATCTGCGCTCAGAGTATCAGCGAGATTTTTATCCGGCCGGAATACCGTCAGCGAGTCAAAACAGTAGTAGATATTCACAGTTCCGTGTACGGTTGGACACGCAATCATCTAGATGGAGGAGCCTCCGCCTATCCGCTGCGGGATTTTCTCTATCTGCCCCTACTCTATCAGTACGAAAAACGTTACTGTGCCAAGTTTTCCCAGTTGGTGGCTACTACCGATTATGATCGCGAACAATTATTAAAAATCCTCCCGGATGCACGGGTAGATATCGTGCCTAATGGCGTGGATTTAGCCCTGTTTCCCTATCGTCCTCGGGATCCCGGCGGTCATAATTTGGTCTTTGTCGGTGCCATGAGTTCTACCCATAATATCGATGCCGCCCGTTTTTTTGCTTTAGAAGTCCTGCCAGTCATTCAACAGCGATATCCCGACACCACTTTAACCCTAGTGGGGGCAAACCCAGCACCGGAAGTTCTCGAACTGGCCAAGTATCCCGGTGTGAGGGTGACGGGAACCGTTCCCTCGACAGTGGAATATTTACACCGGGGAACCGTTTGTGTGGTTCCCCTGCGGGTGGGATTGGGAATCAAGACCAAAACCCTAGAATCCATGGCCGCGGGGATTCCGATTGTCGCCAGCGATCGCGGTTTAGAGGGTTTAACGGTGGCAGCCGAGGGAATTCCCCCTAGGGCGCTGCGGGCTAATAGCGTTGCCGAGTACGTTACAGCGATCTCTAGGTTGTTCGATGATCCTTCTGTGCGAGAACAACTGTCCCATAATGGCCGGGCGATGGTGGAATCGGAGTACACCTGGGAGCGAGCGGGACAAAGGTACGAGGAAATTTTGCGGGACTAATATTATTCTTAACCCCTGAATTTTACTCGATACTGTTAGAGAGTTTTACCGCCATAAAAATTGATTTTTTGGAGCCTAATCATGAAAGTTTTAATAGTAGGAAATTACGTCAACGATCGGCAGATCAGTATCAATCGTTTTGTCGGTTTAGTGGAGAAAGGACTCAAACAAAAAGGACACGAAATTCGGCGAGTGCAAGCACAGCCTATTTTCGGCCAACTAAAATCCTCTCCCCAGGGAATCGGCAAGTGGTTAGGGTACATCGATAAGTTAATTATTTTCCCAGTGCAGTTACGTCAGCAGCTGGATTGGGCCGATATCGTCTGCATTTGTGATCAAGCTTTATCCTATTTAACTCCCTATCTAAAAGATCGCAAGTATTTTGTCATCTGTCACGATCTGCTGGCCATTCGTTCCGCCCTAGGAGAAATTCCTGAAAATCCCACCAGTTGGACGGGAAAACAGTATCAGGCGATGATTTTGCGAGGATTCAAACAGGCTAAATATGTTGTCTGTTCTTCCGAAGCTACTCGTGCCGATGTTCTGCGTTTAACCAAAATTACCCCCGAACAAACGGAAGTGATCGAGGATTGCTTGAGTGAGGGATACGGTCCGATGACAAGAGAAGCGGCGGTAAATCTAGTGGACAAATTTAACATTAATAGTGATTGTCCTTGGCTAATTCATGTCGGGGGTGACCAATGGTATAAAAATCGATTGGGATTGCTGAAAATATTCAAGAGTTTAATCACTTTCCCTGGTCTGGAAAATTGCCGATTAATCCTGATGGGAAAACTTTTGCTGCCGGATATGCGAGAATTTGTTAATCAGAATAACTTGTCCGCACAAGTAATCGAATTAGGAACCGTCTCTGATGAGGATCTCCGCGCTTTTTATTGCCTAGCAACTGCTTTAATTTTTCCCTCCTTTCAGGAAGGATTCGGTGTTCCCGTTATTGAAGCTCAATCCTGTGGTTGTCCCGTCTTTACCTCCAATCGTCTCCCCATGACTGTTATCGCTGACGATGCAGCCGTTTACTTTGATCCCACCGAACACGAGGCCGCCGCTACTATTATTGCAGAAAATCTTCTCGCTCCCGATCGCCTAGAACAATTGAGGCAAAAAGGTTTTATCAATGCCACTCGCTTTACTTACGAAAGAATGATCCAATCCTACCACCAGTTATTGCCAAAATTGTAGTCTACTGGAGTTTAGACTAACTCCCCCCAATCATAAGCTAAGACGCATTTAAACCGCTGATTCTTAGATTAATTGATGTCTGCCATGCCCACGCCCAAATTATCTGGCAATTAGCGATTAATTACGCTACTCTAACTAATATCCCCCCATTAGCCTCGATTTAGAACTGGCTTTTATCTGTCCCCACCTTATCATCGATTTTTTTCCAGAATCTTATGTCTGAAACTATCACACCCGCTATTAGCGATCGCATCCGTAAACACAGGAACAAAGATCACGGTGATGCCGTGCTTTTCTACTTAGGTCTATCGGCGGTATTATTAAGCTTACATCTACCGGCAGCGGCACAAAATTGTCGGCCACTTTCTTTATTAGGGGGTGAAGGTAGTGAAGTTACGAAAACCGTCTCACAACCCACTGTTCCGGGACCCTTCGGTGTCACCATAACTCGTAATAATTGGAATACCGATTGGGCAGTTCCGGGGGGTAGAAGTTTTCAGAGGTTTATCGTTACGGTTTCTGTTCCCCGGGCTGCTTCCTTTGATATCCGGCTGTTTCTCAAGTATAGCGATCAAACTAACGAGGAATTTTTTAATACTAATGGAGTACGAATCGAACCCGATAAACCCTTAACAATTACTGCTACAGTACGGGCAAATGATCAACCTTTCTTAGTCAATCTTTTTGTCAATGGTATTCAGCATATCGGTAATACCTACACCGCTTCTGTTGTCGGTTGTGAACGATAAAATACATAGGGTGTACTGAAAAAGTTTGTTAGTGGGGACTGGGTGTGAGATTTTAAGCTAAGAGGCATTTTAATCGCCTATCCTGAGATTAGCTGAATCTCACCCAATCCCTTTACTATTACCTCTTGTTTCATCTCAACAGGCAATTTAACTGCACGGGCAGCCCCAGACTTTACTCTCTGCCCCGATTGACCATAAGTGGGACAATTAGAGCAATGCACAATTAAGGATTTTTGTCAAGAAAATAATATTAAACTTATTATTGATACCTGCCATCCTCACGCCCAAATTATCTGGCAATTAGCGATTAATTACGCTAACCTAGCTAATATCCCCCTCCATTTGCCTCGATTTAGAACTGGCTTTTATCTGTCCCCACCTTATTATCGATTTTTTTCGGAAATATTTATGTCTGAAACTATCACTCCCGCCATTAGCGATCGCATCTGTAAACACATGAATAAAGATCACGGTGATGCCGTGCTTTTCTACGCTCAAGTTTACGGTAATATCACCGATGCAGAAACCGCTCAAATGCTTTCCATCGATCCCGAAGGCATGGATTTAGCCATAGAAAAATTAGGGGAGAGTCAAACAATTAGAATACCTTTTGAGCGCACCCTAGAATCAGCCAAGGATGCCCATAATATTCTGGTTGAGATGCTAAAAGTTAATCAAACCACTCCTTGACAAAGCTCGATTTTGCGACTATCACCGAAAAAGATCAACCTAGAGAATTAGCCCATGAATCAGGTTAATAGTACGGTAATAAAAATACCCAAGTCTGGCTGGCGCTTACTGCCTTTTTTAGTCTTGGGTGTGCTAGTTTTTGCCTTTAATTCCTCCCTAGAATTAAATTATCTAATCAAGGGTTATATTACTCTCTTGGAATTACAGGCAGGCATCGTGGTTTTATACTTTCTTTTGGCTAAATTAGGGAAATCTCAAAAATTATGAGAAATAGAACTATAGCGGCTTTACTAGCCTTTTTTCTTGGTTATCTTGGCATCCATAAATTTTATCTAGGGGAAAATTTGGCTGGTGTTCTCTATCTACTTTTCTTCTGGACTTTTATCCCCGGCATCATTGCTTTTTTTGAATTTATTGGTTTAATCATCATGTCAGATCAAGCTTTTGATGCTAAATACAATCCTAACTATCTCCCCAGCAATACAGAGCGAGGACTGCCAGAATCAGGCCAGCAAAAAACCG
This sequence comes from Microcystis sp. M169S2, assembly GCF_020245865.1. Taxonomy (NCBI): domain Bacteria; kingdom Bacillati; phylum Cyanobacteriota; class Cyanophyceae; order Chroococcales; family Microcystaceae; genus Microcystis; species Microcystis sp. M169S2. The sequence goes on along the minus strand of NZ_JADBUB010000176.1, from coordinate 12,576 downwards.
CTACTTTACTCCAGCTTAAAAAACTTTACGATCAGGGAATTATTACTGCTGAAGAATACGAAGAAAAACGCAGAAAATATTTAGATTCTCTTTAAAAAATATGTCTAATCTCTCTCCTCCCCCTCCCGAATCTTCTGAGTGGATATGGCTATCATTAGTCCCAGTTTTTGGTGGGCTTGCCATTGCTAATGCTGGCAAAAAAACTAATAACCAAAGTTGGTTATCCGTCGGCATTGCCTTGACAATTATCTCCCTTATTTTCCTTACACAAGAGTCTTTTATCGTAATTTGGTTTGCCCAAATCGGCCTAGGTTTATACATCCGTCAACAGCTTAATTCCCATCCAATAGCTTCGGTAAATAGACCCAATTCCAGACAGTCATTTTCTCCTCTCGAAAAAATTGACATTAACAACTGTTCCACCAACGATCTGGTTTATAAATTAGGGTTGCCGATTGTCTATGCCAATGATATAGTTTCTGTCCGTAATGAAGGACATATTTTTACCCATTTAGAAGAATTACACTTCCTAGCTGGTTTACCAGAAAATTATCTCAAAAAACTGGAACCTTTGGTTATCTTTGCCTACGATATTCGCCAAGAAGTTGACGTTTCTTGGCGTTGTTTAAACTACTACTCCGTTGCGGAATTAGTCAATCTCGGTCTTGACTTTTCCCTGGCCGATAAAATTGTCGCCGAAAGAGAAAAAAACGGTGTCTATCGTTCGGCGATCGAAGTGAGAAACCGGACAGGTATTCCCTTAAAATCCTATCAGCAATTGCTCTAATTGGCTTGATTCTAGTTATGGCTTGAATTGCTTTTCTATCAAAGACACGATCCAACTTCTAGGTAAAAAACGGGGCAGATTGACGATAATTTTATTAGCAAATTTACCGGCTACCACGTTGGGGCGTTTGTTTGCCAAGGCAGTTAAAGCCTCTTTTACCACCACTTCTGCCGAATCTAACCGGCCGTTTTTGCCCATAAAAGCCCTGGGAAATCGGGCCACCTCAAAAAAATTCGATTCCGTCGGACCGGGGCAAAGAGCGAGGATTTCAACGCCTTTGTCTTTATTTTCTGCCCAGAGAGACTCGCTAAAACTGAGGACAAAAGCTTTTGTCGCCGCATAGACGGAAAGATAGGGCAGCGGTTGAAACCCGGCAATGGAAGCAACATTGATAATTGCCCCCCCAGCACCAGCAAGCATCGGACGGAGAAAATAGTGGCTTAATTCCACCAATACCAGATTATTTAACTGGATCATTTCTAACTGTCGGGCTAAATCCTGCTCGCTAAAAGCACCATAATCACCAAAACCAGCATTATTTACCAGTAAATCAACGTTGATTCCTTTTTGGTTCACCGTATCATATACCAGCTTTCCTGCCCCAGCAACGGTCAGATCTTGGACGATAACCGTCACTTTTACCCCGTATTGTTCCTCTAATTCCGCTGCTAATTGTTCTAGTTTATCCCTAGATCTAGCGACTAAAATTAGCTCCATTTGCCGTTGAGCAAGTTGACGAGCAAAGACGACACCGATACCGGTGGAAGCACCAGTAATGAGGGCTGTTTTCATAAAAGATCAACTAAAAATAGCTCTTTTGCTGGAATCTTACCACAATTACCCTTCCATTTACAGTTCTTAACTTGGCGGGGAAGGCATTTTTTCAACTCAGAATATATGTTAGGCTAGAAATAGAACAAAGGTCGAGGGAGGTGCAGAAATGACAGTTATAAGCTTCACTGATCAAGATATTGCCAAATATACCGCTGCTGATATTGCTTCTTTGGCCGAACGACTAGAAAAAGATGAGTATAGTAACCCCTTCGAGGCTTTGCGGGATTGGCACCTGTTGCGAGCGATCGCTTTTCAAAGGCAAGAATTAGCCGAATCTTATCTTTATCTGTTGGATCTAGAGGCCTACGATGAGGCTTAAAGTGGCTTCGTTAAACAAAACTTAACACAAATTACCCGGTGTGTGAGACTAGCACACCGATAATTTTTGTTTATGGTATTCTCCGGCTGAAAAAACCCCTAGCTTTTTGCCCCTTATTTCCCTACTATCAATAACAAAGTATTTTTAGGCGATCGACTAAATTATGGGCAAACAATACAACGTTTATGGGATCGGTAACGCGCTTGTCGATATGGAATTTCAAGTCTCCCCTGAATTACTGCAAGAATTAGGCATCGATAAAGGAGTGATGACACTGGTGGACGAAAATCGTCAAACCCAGTTGATGGAAAAATTGGCTCTTGATTGTAAACGCAGCGGTGGCGGATCGGCGGCGAATACCCTAGTAGCGATCGCTCAGTTGGGGGGTAGAGGTTTCTATTCCTGTAAAGTGGGTAATGACGAATTAGGTAAGTTTTATCTGCAAGATCTGCGGGACTGTGGTTTGCATACCAATGAACACGGCGGCGAAAAAGAGGTGGGAATCACGGGAAAATGTCTAGTGTTCGTCACTCCCGATGCCGATCGCACCATGAATACTTTTCTCGGCATCACCGGGGAAATTTCCGAACGAGAATTAGTCCCTTCAGCGATCATTAATGCCGATTATCTCTATCTCGAAGGTTATCTCGTCACCTCTCCCACTGCCAAAGCTGCCGCTATTAAAGGGCGAGAAATTGCTCAGGCTGCTGGAGTCAAAACCGCTTTATCCCTGTCGGATCCCAATATGGCGATCTTCTTTCGGGAGGGATTACTGGAAATGATCGGAACCGGGTTAGATTTCGTTTTCGCTAATGAGTCGGAAGCTTTGACTATTTCCGGCAGCGAGGAAATCGATTCAGCGATCGCCTATTTTAAAACCATTGCCAAAGGATTCGCTATCACCCGGGGTGCCAGTGGTTCTTTGATCTATGATGGCGAAAATCTCCTGGAAATTGACCCCCATCCCGTACAGGCGATCGATACCGTCGGTGCGGGGGATATGTATGCAGGTGCGTTTCTCTACGGTATTACCCACGGTATGGGTTACAAAGGAGCAGGAAATCTCGCTTCTCTAGCGGCTGCCCGGGTGGTTTCTACTTTTGGGGCGCGTTTACAAACCGAGGAAATTCAATCCCTGCGCGATTCGATCGTTTTGGGATAGGTTTTGTCAGTGATCAGCTTTCAGTCAGTAGTCAGGTTTTTTCTCCCTGCTCCCTGCTCATAGTCTTAACGAGTAATTTAGATAGGGTTTGCTGAATAAATTTGAAATGTAGGCAAAGTAAGGGTTTTGGGGCTTTTCTCGCGAAACAGGTGCAAGATTTTGAGAGAATCGTCGTTCAAAACCTTGCGTCTTCATCGGCCCGCGTCCTGTAGGGGCGAAGCATTCGGGCAATAACCTATCGGTGAAAACGTAGATTTTCTATCCGAATGCTTCGCCCGTACTTATTGAGCAAACCCTAGATAGTCATACTAAATCCTGTTTAAAAGGTATAGGAGGGCGGGGAGAAGGGAGCGGGTTTTTCAAGTTGGATTGGGGGTTAATCATGCTATTAAAAACCGATTCAGTATAACGGTAAAGTTAGACCGTCTTCACCGATAACTTTGGCTGAGTCATAGCGCCTCAATTGTAACGCGCCCACCTTCCACTGCCTCAATCTGAAGTTTAAAGCCGTACAAAAGACCCATCCCCACACATCATACGGGCTTTCCCTGGCTGCGACTGCCAAAACGGAAGACGGCTCTATGTCCAATCCGAATCAGCCAAGGTTGAGCATCAGGGACACGCTCCTAGAGATGATCGGTAGCAGTAATCGTATCGTCGGCAAGCTCAAACGCTCCAGTTTCGATGTCGATCGCCACAATTCTCCCCTGATTTCCCTCCTCCACTTGAGAACGTACCTGAGACTCATAAATCTCATTGCCACGTCGAGCGAATTCTTCTTTGCTGTAGCGGGGTTGTCGAACTGTCATTGAAGCGACCCTGTGGCAACTTTTGACCTCTATTTTAACCTAAACATCGGAAATCTTCGCTAACATTCCCCAACTAGACCCACAAGAGCGGCATCGCACTTAAACCCACAACTTCAATCAATGGGCATGGTGCGTTCCCCAAAATCGATCGCTGGAGCAGTAGCACTTGCATTAGGGAACGCACCCTACCAGATCGGCGATCGCACTGAATACGGTCGGTGTGTAACAGTATTGTTAGCCTTTCGGTCGAACTATCAATTGCAGCAATCTATAAAGCCATCCAACCACATCAGGAAGAATTTGCTCCCAAAGTTTCTTAAAAACTTCAGCAATCAATTGCCGAGTTTTTTTAAAGGAAAGTATGAGAACTACAATTGATATTGAAATTCCTAGTAAGAAGCTATTAAGCGGACTTGAAAACAATTTATGAATAAAGTTAACAACTTGATTAAAGCTAAAATTACCTCCGATTCCCTCAGATTCTGGTTTAGAGTAATTTTGCTTTAAGAATTTAATTTTGTCCAATACTTTAGAGGAATTGAGCGTTTTCTCATTGATAAGATATATTAGCTTACTCTGTCCAGCTTTGACTACAAGACCGTAACTTTGATCCTTCAGGTACTTGGGATATACATCGTAATTATCTTTAAGATCACTATCTTGCTCCAAAATACCTTTTAATATAATGTAGTCGCTACCATAAGCTCCTAATAAATCCCTCTTTAATGCAGCAATCGCTTCAGGTCGAGACTGATAATATTCAAGACTTTCATATCTTTTGTCTCTAACAAGCCAATCAGAAGTAGTGGTTCCTGAGACTACTCCAACCTTCAAATTTCCCAACCCTTCCTCATTTTCAGAAACTTTTCCAAGGTTATCCTTTTTTGCTAATAAGCTTATACCTGTACTAAAAAACGGATCTGAAAATTCAACTTCCGTATTATAGTGAATTGAATTCGCACCACACTCAACATCTATCAAACCTTTTATGACACCATCAAATCTCTTACCTTGAGATAAATTGACAACATCAGTCTTAGTAAGAGAAATGGCATTGACTTTGCTATCTATTTCTAGAGGAGAAAGGTTTGGATTTTTCCGAAATTCTAATTTTAGATGGTCTTTCAGGTCTGCAAAAATTTGATCGGCAAAAGTATTACAGAATCCATTGTAGGCTTTTGAAGTAGGAGAAACTGAATTTGGATCTATAAAGCTGATTGGATATGATTGTACTCTTAATCCAATCCTTAGCTCATTTTTTCTTCCGTCAATAAAATCTTTGATTATATCAGCACTTGGATTTGTTTGTGCCAGTAAAGTATTGTCAATAAATGAGTGAGCAATGATACAAAACAAAACTGTTAAAATTAAAACTCTTGAGAATTTAAAATGCATGGCTTTAAGCATGAGTCAATAGTTAGTGTATCGGTAAAAATGACTTTCTAGAGTATCTCGCTCAGATGAATAGTCCTCAGCGCGTTACCCTGCTAAAACTTGAAGGCTAACTACATATTATAGGTCAACTTTCTGCATAACACTCTCCATAGTAACGATATGGGTCAACTTTCTGTATATCACTCCATTTAGGCGCAATCGCCAGAAGTTTTCCCTATATCACCCCCAAAAGCCTGTTAGCCAGATTAGCATATTGCCAAAAACCTTGTTTAACTAAATTCCTGACAATTAGGCTCATTCTAGCGATGATTCCTATGTCTGACCGCACCCCTTGACAGAAATTTATAATTATTCGACTTTTAGCGATCGCTATCGGGGGATAGTTGTTTTTTGTTACAGCAGTGGGGAGAAGGGAGCAGGTTTTTAAAGTGGGATTGGGAGTTAATCATGCTATTAAAAACCGATTCAGTATAACGGCTAAGTTGAGCGGCGGCTAATATCCTTTGCACCACTATCAATATCTCTCGCTCGTCCGCTCCAACGTGTTGTTAGACCGTGTTTTCGAGATAAGGTTACAACTTCTCTGCCACTTTCAGCTTGTTGCTTTTGCAAATCAGCAAAGATGGCTTTCAAGTCATGATTGAATGACCGAGAGTACTCTTCACGAATTTTGTGGATCTCTTCCACAATCTCATCCTGAAACATAATCAACCTCCGAGAAGTTCATAGGGTGTACAAAGAATTGGCAACTCGTAGCCAAAATCAAGGCTGATCTCTGCCAACTTTCCCTGAATTTGAGCATTGGCGATGTGCTTGCAATTCCAGGTGAGCAGGTAATCCATGCCGTGAACGGTTGCGGTGGCGATATGAACAGCATCAATATCAGCTTTTGCGGGAAGGTTGCTGCGTTCCAAAAATTGCTCTGCTAAATCTAGCACAGCTTGGTTCAAGTCGAGTAAAGATAGATTAGCAAGGATTTCTAGTCGTTGAGATGCGATCACAACATCACCTTGTGAGGTTTCTTTCACGACCGCTTGGGATGAGTAAAGTTGAAAATCGCCGCGACGTGTATTCCACCACTCCTTCGTCACCTCAATATTTGCGGCCACAACAATATCTCTGCTGGGTCGAGCAGTAAGATAGCCTAAGATACTGGTTTCAATATAGACGGTTTCGCTCACGGCAATCTAGAAAATCTATCCAATGCCTATCCTACCGCATTTAATCTTGGTTCTGAGGGTGTTGGGTAACAGTCGTCAACCCAACCTTGTACGTGAAATATTCTTGTCAGCATAAAGTTGCCGCAGAAAGCGGTAGTCCCTGATCAAGCAACAGCTTCATAGCGATTAGGAAGTTCAATGATGCGATCATCCAAGTAAGAAGATGCAAAAATTAGGGCTTGTCGAATATCTTCATCCTCCAGTTCCGGAAACTCTTGATGTAATTCTGCTCGATCGGGATAAGTTGCCAGTAGCTCAATCACTCGACGAACCGTAAGGCGAAGATTACGGATGCAGGGTTGCCCATTCATACGGTTTGGATTGCTCGTAATACGATCTAGTTTCATTAGAGTAATTCTATTGCTTCATGATCACTTTAACCTTTAGCGGGGTAAGCAATGCCTGAAAAACATCCTCCACATATCCATTCTCCGTCATCAGATAAACCGTCACCCATACTATCCTTATATCACGTCCAAAAGCCTGTTAGTCAGATTAGCCCACACCACACTTTAACCCACAACTTCAATCAATGGGCATGGTGCGTTCCCTAAAATCTATTAGTGGAGCAGTAAGAGCCACATTAGGGAACGCACCCTACGGCGATAGCGATCGCGTGCTGCTACACAGTGCCTTCGGCATCGCACTGGTTAAACAACAAGCTACCAATTGAATTATTGTATGATGGTTTTCCAGTTCAGTGTCTTTACCTTGGTTCAATCTTCGTGAGTCAATCGTTTGCCTTTTATATGGATGAGAGTGGTAGTCCCAAGCCGAATCCCAAGGACTCGGCTAGCTACTTCGCTGTTGGGGGAGTATTAATTCAGCACAATGATGAAAGTAGCATTTGTTTACAAATTGCGGACTTTAAAAAACGTTGGGGAATTGACGAAAGTGTTCCTCTACATGGCAACGAAATTCGGAGTCGAAAGAAAAACTTTGCTTGGCTAGGACTCAGGTCGGAAGATGAGCAAAATCAGTTCTTGCAGGACTTGACAGCTACGATTGTTCAGTGTCCTATTATCGTTCATGGATGTGTTGTTTCTCGAAAGGGTTATCTAGCTCGGTATCTTGAACGATATGGTAGCAACACATGGGAGATGATGAAGAGTGCGTTCTCAATTTTGTTAGAGCGTGTCAGCAAGTATGTCGTCCTTCAGGGTGGAGAAGTTATGGTTTACTTTGAAAAAGCCGGTAGAAGCGAAGACAAACTCATAACCAGTTACTTTAATGACTTGAGAGATTCGGGAGTCCCCTTCAGCGCTGAAACATCAACCAAATATGCACCACTAACATCTAACCAAATGCAGCGGGTTCTTACTGGTATCGAGGCTAAGTCTAAACATAACCCTCTCCTGCAAATCGCTGACCTGTGCTTGTATCCTGTAGCAAAATCTAAAGATCAGCCTCAAAATCGAGCATTTCAGGAGCTGATCCAGTCCCAGAAGTTAGTTGATACAGTTTTAACATCTGATAATCTTGAAAAAATGGGGATAAAGTATTATTGTTTCGACAATTCGCTTTAAAACACTAAAACCGCCACCTCAGTTTTGGTGCGGTTTGGTGCGGCAGTCATACGACTACCCCTGAGCCGAGCTCCATTTATATACTACCCAACCAGATAGATTTAGTCAAGCGTTTTGCATTTCTTAATCTTTTGAGTAAGTCTAGCGGTAAAGTTGAGCCGCCGCAGACAAATTTTAACTTTTTAGGACTTACGCATTGACAGGATCGACCAAATATGAGGTATGGGTTTCGGGCATTTTAACGTGATTTTTTGATGACTTTTGAGCGATCGCTATCGATCAGAAGTTAATCGCCAAAAGTCTGAAACGACGGATTTTCGTTTATACACATCATGGTGAATTTGTACAGTGCGTAAGTCCTATTTTGCAGATCGCTTTTTAGTAGTCGGCTCCAACGCAGTGTTAGACGGCAGTTACTTTGCGGATTTCTACGCTGCCTTCTTCAAATACTGGAACCGTGAGTTGATAGCCTTCCATTAATAACATTCCCACTAGAGGTTCGGAATCAGCTTCATCAATTGGGATAGTCAGATAATCTCCATCCCAAATTACGAGAGCTTCATAGACATTAAAAACGCATTCGCTACCATCACCAAGAATAGCACGTCCTCGTCTTTTCCATTTCAGGTTTAGCTGATCGATTAGGTCTGGTGGCAATGAAAGCCAACCATTAAAACCTGTATCAACGATCGCATCTTGCGCGTAAATATTTCCTTCAGAGTCACAAGATCGAAAGTGAAATAATCGCCTCAAAATCCGCGTTAACGATTCCTGGGATCATACTAATCTCTTTGTCCGTCCACCAAATCGGCGAACATAGCGAGAACCGACTCGAACAATCCAGATTTGAGCATCTGGGTGACGGGCTTCGAGTCTATTGCAAGCAGATATTTCACGCGCATCAATTTCAAAGTCGCCAGTTTCAAGGTCAATTGCTACAATTTTGCCCTGATTACCCAATTCGACTTGTGGACGTATTTGAGTTTGATAAATCAGATCGCCACGCTGGGCAAATTCTTCTTTGCTATAGCGGGGTTGTCGGACTGTCATAGGATTGATCTTGTTGCAACTTTTGCCCTCTATTTTAACCTAAACATTGGGAATCTTCGCTAATATTCCTCAACTGGGCCCACCAGAGGGGCATCGCACTTAAACCCACAGTTTCAATCAATGGGCATGGTGCGTTCCCCAAAAATCGATCGCTGGAGCAGTAGAAGTTGCATTAGGGAACGCATTCTAGGGCGATGGCTTTTCCTATTCTCTAAGCGCGATTGTATTCTATAAAGTTCACTACAGATAATGTTAATGTCAGGAAAGCAAATACGAACCAGAAAACCGCACTAGGGCTAAATTGAGCTAAATTGATTAGCTCTCCCCTCACTGCTGGAGAAAGAGCAATAACTGAACAAGTAATCACTTCCGCGTTGTATGGACGTAATATAACAAAGGGACGTAGCGTTCCCTGTTTCCTGAGCTTTTGAACGTATTTTTCCCATCCAAACCCACTATCGTCTTTGCACACCTCGCTAACGATAAAAGAAGCAATCTTGCGTATATTAAACCGCTTCTCTGTGAAATAGCAGAGGCTAATCAAAGACAAGAAACTTACAAGCCACTCCAAAGATTCCGAGTACAAAAAACCTACTGCTGTCACCAAATAACCCATCATTAATAGGCAAATATTATCAGCCTGAAGGACCTCTGCTCTCAGGGCTGTATATTCAGCCCTTCTATCTTCTATCTTTGTCGCTTTATCTGGTTCCATCACGTTTAGAAACTAATGTCAATGAGCCTATATCAATTTTACAAAATATTGCCTGTGTAGCACGGTGATGCAGAAAACCTTCACGCACAAGAGCCTCTAGATCTGCGGCATAACTACATATTATAGGTCAACTTTCCGTATAACACTCTTGAAAGTAACAATATGTGGAAACTTTCTGTATATCACTCCATTTAGGTACGATTGCCAGAACTTTTCCCTATATCACGCCCAAAAGCTTATTAGCCAGATTAGTATATTGCCAAAAACCTTGTTTAACTAAATTCCTGACAATTAGTCCTATTCTAGCGATGATTCTTCGATCTCACCGCACCCCTTGACAGAAATTTACAATTATTCGACCTTTAGCGATCGCTATCGGGAGATAGTTGTTTTTTGTTAGAGCAGTATGGAGCAGTCTAACTGATGGCTATATTTCCAGATTATCGCCCGCAGGAAACCAATCTTCATCGAGAATTTGTTCAAGGGAACCAATGGGAATAGCGGGGAAAGTATCGAGGGGTAATTGAGAGCGGTCACTGGCATTTTTTCGGGCTGAAAGATAACATTCATCAAAAATTTCCAAAAGATAAGGTTTCAGACTAGGACTATCTTTAAGTTCATCTAATATATCGAGACGAAAAGTTCTAATCTCTCCCTTGCAGTGACCTTCGTTTCTCTCTCTTTCTGCTCCCAAATATTTGAGCTTAAGTAAATGTTCTAATAATCGGGTTAACAGACTTTTGATTGTGCGCTTTTCACTCCTTCCCATACTTGCTAATTCCTCTAGTAAATTCTCTAAATCTACCCGCTCAAACTGTCTGGCTTGCAGTTGATTAATAGTAGTTCTAATCCAGAGATAAAAGTCTTCTTCGTACATGGTTTTATTATCCATAATTTACCTCTATATATTACTCGTGGTTATTAGTGGGAAACCAATCTTCATCGAGAATTTGTTCAAGGGAACCAATGGGAATAGCGGGGAAAGTATCGAGGGGTAATTGAGTTCTAACTTGAGCCTCTTTTCTAGAAAATTGATAGCATTCCTCAAAGATTTCCAGAATATAGGGTTTTAAACTAGGGCTATCTTTAATTTCTTCGATTATTTGTCTGCGAAAGTTGATAATTTCCCCTTTCCAGTGACCCTCATTTCTAGATTTTTCTCCTGTCCAGTAGGTTAGTTTCAGCAAATGTACCAGCAATTGAATCAAAAGATTTTCAATTTTGCGCTTTTCACTCCTTCCCATACTTGCTAACTCCTCCAGTAAATTCTCTAAATCTACCCGCTCAAACTGTCTGGCTTGCAGTTGATTAATAGTAGTTCTAATCCAGAGATAAAAGTCTTGTTCGTACAGAGTTTTATTGTCCATAAATACTTCCTTTAAATGAATAAATGGGGATAATTATAAAACTTAACTATATAAACTAGCCACATATTCACCATAGCCATTATAGGGGAGAGTTTCGATAATTTCCCAAGATAAATCACTTCTACTACCGATAAATTTTTCCGTTGCTTGCGACCAACGGGGATGGGGTTTACTGGGGTTCACATTAGCCTCAAAATCGTATTCATGAGCGTCAATTGTGTTCCAGTAGGTGGCGGGTTGTTTGGCGGTAAATTCAATTTTTACTATCGATTTTGCTCCTTTAAAACCGTATTTCCAAGGAATAACCATTCGCAAGGGTGCGCCGTGTTGTTTCGGTAAATCATGTCCGAAAATTCCCACAGCAAAGAAAGCTAATTCGTTGGCCATTTCTTCAATTCTTAAACCTTCTGTATAGGGCCAGGGTAAGGCTCCTAAATGTAATCCTGGCCCCTTAGTAATTTCGGGATCATAAAAGGAAGTAAAACGGACGAATTTAGCTTCTGGTTTTGGTTCCACTGCCGCGATTAAAGCACTCATGGGAAAACCTAGCCAAGGTAACACCATTGACCAAGCTTCCACACAACGAAAACGATAGATTCTTTCTTCGATAGAAAAGGTTTTTTTAATAGTATCTATATCGTAGGTTTGGGGATTTTTTACCAATCCTCCCACTTCTACCGTCCAAGGATTCGTTGGTAATTTCTGCGCTTTTAACCAGATATTTTTACCCCCTCCGAACTCATAAAAATTGTTATATCTCCCCGCTACAGTTTCGGCAGCTATGGGGCGATTTACCGTTAAAAACTGCGGATTTTTGCTGAACCCTTCAATTTTAGGTAATTGCAAACTTTTTTCTAAAGCTTCCGAGGAGGAGGATTTACCACAAGCAGTTAATAATAGGGAACTACCCGCAATTCCTGTCCCGATTAACCCCTGTAAAAAGCGACGACGGTTAAAATAAACACTTTCGGAAGTAACTTCATTTTCGGAAATTTGCCAGGATTTAGCTAAACGAATTAAGACCATAATTACCCCCAATTTTATTGACAAAAAAGCAGAGTTATGATATGAGATACCACAACTCTGATTGTACAATAGTTTGTCAGTTTTTTTAAGAAATTTCGGCGAGCATGGGGGCAGTCACCAGAGGTTCCCGTCGTCCTTTTAAGACCATGGGAACTCCTCGCGAGGGAGCAAGGGTTAAACCGCGACGGCTGGGTTTTTCGGGGGTATTATTAACTAGAGTTAACTGATAAGGCTCTTCTGGTTTTCGTGTGTTAATTTTTGTTATGAATTAAAGCAAGCAAACAGCTTAAGTCGAAGATGTTGAAAATTGGTAAATCCATAACTCATTCTTTTAATAAGCTTTATTTTGGTATTCATTCCCTCAAT
>NZ_JADBUB010000175.1:0-33631 GCF_020245865.1 Microcystis sp. M169S2 | reverse complement strand
TTCTTAGGTGCTTGGCCGGTAATCGGTATCTGGTTTACGGCAATGGGTGTTAGCACCATGGCGTTCAACCTCAACGGTTTCAACTTCAACCAGTCGATTCTCGATTCTCAAGGTCGTGTAATCGGTACTTGGGCTGATGTGCTGAACCGCGCTGGTATCGGTATGGAAGTAATGCACGAGCGCAATGCTCACAACTTCCCCTTAGACTTAGCTAGTGGTGAACAGGCTCCCGTAGCTCTGACTGCTCCTGCTATCAATGGTTAATTCCTAGTCTGAATAAAAAGGCACTCCCGCGAGGGGGTGCTTTTTTGTTGTTAGAATATAAGGTGGTTTTTTGAGGTTAAATTATGATCAGTTTAGAACAAGCTTTAAATACTGTTGAGCAACTATCTTTAGAACAACAGGAAATGTTATTAGAAATTTTACAAAATCGTTTACTTGATATTCGTCGTCAAGAAATTGCTAGGGATGCTAGGGAGTCAATTAATGCTTTTCATCAAAGAGAATTTAAACCTCAACCCCTAGAAATTGTTCTGAGAGAATTGAGAGAAACTTTAGAATAGATATTATGAGAGAACTGGTTTTAACGCCTAAATTTAAGCGGACTTTCCGTAAGTTTGTTCTCAGAAATCCTCAGCGACAGAAAGCGATTGAGAAAACATTGGCACAAATGAGGGAAGATATTTATTTTTTGAACTTGGGAACTCATTCATTAAAAGGGGAATTATCGGGACTTAAAGCTTGTTCTTGTGGTTATGATTGTCGGATTATTTGGCTCTCTTAGGTTTGGTGGGTAAAATGTATTCTAAGATACAGTCCTGGTGACGAGCGAGTGGAGCAAACCACAAAGACACAAAGGACACAAAGATTGATCGCTCCTATGTAAGTTAAACTGATCACACAAAGAATAAGAGATCCCAGGTTTTTATCGAGAGTTAAGAGGTAAAATGATGACTTTGCCAGAAATGATCAAATCTTTTGAGAATTTATCAGAGGATGAACAGGAGTCATTGTTAGAGATTTTGTGTCAATATAGAGCCAAAGCAAGAGAAAGAGAAATTTTAGCTAATTTTAAGGAATTGAAAGAGGCGATCGCTACTGGAACGGCCAGAAGGGGAACCGTAGAAGATTTGATTGCTGATTTGAATGAGGATTAACAATGGATCTAATATGGAGTGATGGGTTTAAGCGTTCGTTTAAGAAGCTAATCAAGAAAAATCCCCAGTTAAAACCTAAAATTTTCGATGTACTTAGAAAACTGGCAGAAGACCCATTTACACTGTCTTTAAAAACCCATAAGTTAAGTGGTAATTTAGAAGGGTTATGGTCTTGTACTGTAGCTTACGATTGTCGAATTATTTTTAGTTTTTCGGAAGATGGAGAATATTTAGAAGTTATCATCTTGTTAATTGATATTGGTAGTCACGATCAGGTGTATAGAAAATAGTATAGACTGGAAAGCGATCCTGCGGGTTTCTGCGTTGCGGTACACATATATTTATAATAAGATAAATTTTTCCTAATCGTTAGGATTTTTTTTAAGATAAGATTTAAAGACAGGATTAATAGGAAAATAGGACGAGGTTTCTGATGGTAATTTATCCAGTAAACAGCGTCTCATTAATGACTGAATAGCTGCCCAAAATTCAGATTGAGAAAGGTCAAGATTAGCAGTTTTGGGAAACTTTTCTACCGCTTCAGTTTGATTAGCTAACCAGTGTATCACCTTTTTTTCTGTTGCGGATAAACGCTGTAAATGACATTCGATCGAGTCTTCCATATCCCCCAAATAAATTTCATTGTTCATTTGTTCTAAAAATAAGGATACTTCTCCATCAAATAGTTCAATAAGGGTTGAGGAGATGATATTTAACCAGTTAGGATGACCTTGATAAACTTCCCTCAGTTCTGTCCATTTCTCCTCACTTTTTAAACCGTATTCTTTGAATATTTCTTCAAATTCTGTTGTTAAACCTTGCAAGTATAAAGTTTTAATTTTATCGGATTTTAAGGTAACAAAATCTCTGGGAAGTTCCCAACTAATTAAAATCAAACAACTTTGATGAGATGTGGTAGCAATTTGCTGAAAAAATTTATGATAATCCTGACAGTCGTTTAAATATTTACCTGCTAATTCCCCCGGTTTAAAAATATTCTGCACATCATCAAGAATAATTAAACAACGATAGGAGCTTAGATAATCTATTATATCAGGTAAGGGGGTTGATAGAGATTGGCTGAAAAACTGTTTTAGATCATCTTTGAGAGCGATTAATTGAGGAATATTTTCCAGACTGCGGTAAATAATATAATCAAATTGTGGGGCAATTTCTGAAATTAATTTAAGGGTTAAAGCTGTTTTTCCGATTCCAGTTAACCCATAAATAGTAATTAATCGAGTTTTATTATCTAGCCATTCTTTTAAGGTTGATATTTCTAACTTACGTCCATAGTTATACCTTAATTCAGGGGCTTTTGTTAAGTCAATTATGGGGGATTGATGATCATTATCTGGAAAATTTGAAGACTTTTTTAAGTTGTTTTCTGAATAGGGATTATTTTCTCTACAGATATTAACGCGACTGTTACTAATGTTATTACTGTTAGGAGAGTTAACAAAGTGATAAATAATAGATGAAGCTTTATTTTCTAAAATAGAACGAACATTAGACTTTTTTATATCTTCTTCAAAAACATCTGATAACAGTTGCCACAATTTCCATGCTTCTTTTTTTATATGGTCATAACTGCGCTGATTATTTTCGGCAATTTTTTCATAATCTTGATGTTCCCAAATACCCTGTAAGATGGATTCTTGCAATGAATCAAGATGTTTACCGGTTTTGTCTAATACCTGTTTATCAGTCCATTCTAAAAGGGTTTGAATATCCATATAAGTAAGCTATAGAACATTTGTATTGCTGGTTGGGATCAGGGAACATATTTTAGTTTTCTTGTTTTTTTATCAGACTGATAATCATTTTACTTTACTTTTGCAAGAGATCAATGTATTGCCTACGAACATTTTACCCCATAAAGTCGGGAAGGGCAAACTGTCATACCAAATTCGCCTTAGAAAGTAAAGCTTGTAGTCATATTACTCGTAGGGTGCGCTCTTCAATAGCGTAACGCACCAATTTAATAATAGAGGTGGTGCGTTACGGCGAATTATTAATTTTGGTTTTTTGACTAAATTGATAGCCGCCTAACGCACCCTACACTCTACGGACTACTGATTAACTAGAAATTTGAGAAAAGATTAATAAAGGGTTTTTTATTTTTCCAGCGATAGGTATTAAAATCTCGATTATCAATTGATAAGATAAGTCCATTTCCTAACTCTTCTGCTAAGATAACTAGGGAGGCATCCGCTAAGTCCATTGGCAGACTTTGATATTGTTTCATAAGGTCTTGAATTCTTTCTAGATGAGTATTTTCAAGGTGAAATAATAGAAATTTTTGGGGATGTCTCTCAAATACGTTCATTAATTTTATTTGTTTTTCAACTCCTGTATAGAGATTTGGAGAACGTTGTAAAAGAAGATGACAACTTTCTGTTAAAACACACCAAGTTGTAATTAGAGGTTGAGAAGAATACTGTGCTAAGGTTTGCTGTGCTATTAGATGATATTGATCTTTATTGTTAAATAAAGCCACCCAGAACCCAGTATCAACGATGATCATATTTAGCTTTTAATCCTTCTTTGAGAACGGATTTATAATTAGTAGAAAGGTCGGATTCTGCACTAATACAACCGATTAATCCAGATTCTTTTAAAATGTCTAGGGTACTTTGAGCTTCAGGGTTTATTTTTGCTGCAATCTCTGGCTTTTTTGCTAAAGAATAGCGTTTTTTTAATAACTCAATAAAATCAATCAGTAAGTTTTGTGCTTCTTCAGGTAATTGGTTAATATCTTGTTGAATTTGTTCTAAGTTAATCATTAATTTTCCTCTGTTAAGGTTTTTAAATAGGCTGCTAATCTTTAAGCGACTGTTTCTGACATTTAAACCTCCTGATTTGTTTCCGACTGTCACCTGTTACTTAATCGATTAATATTAATTCCAATGCTTGATTAATAATTTTATTTTTATCGATCATAGCCTCAATTTCTTCGGGTTTATATATACCTTCAAAAGCTTCTAATGCCCCTTGTCTTAAAGCGGAAGAATAAGCATCATCTAAGGTTTCTTTTAATTCTTCTATTGTTAGATAATTTCCTCCAGTTTTACGTCGTTGATTAATGCGTTGAATCTGTCGAACAGAATTAGAAATAGAGGTTTCCCATGAGCGGGTACTGCGTTTTTCTGCTTGCCGTTTAATCAGATGTAATAGAACAATAATACTAAAGCTAAAAATCTTATTGAGCTTATCATCTTTGCTCATTTCTGTCATTTCCTCTACCAAGATTAAGGCATCGGGAATATTGCCAGCTAGTAATAGATTTTTTAACTCTAATAGTTCTTCCATTTTTTGCCTTTTTTTACTGATTAACCTCTTAATTTAGTAATTTGTCCTTTACATTAGATATTGTTAAAGTTGGAAAAACAAGCGAAAACTTTTGCCTGTTCTCTTGCCTTATTAACGAAAATTTAGCCTTGTTTCATGAGCCTTGCCCTCCTTTTTGTCACTAAATCCCACTTTATCCCACAAAAATTATTGTATCAGAAAATCCAAAATGGCCACAAATTCCCACAGACAAAACCAAAGTGAACATCTAGATTGTAAGAATCACTCAGTTTTTTGGAGTCTTATCAGGTTATGAACAAGATACTAGCTAATTGTATCAGCTTAGGGATCGGATTGGGGGCGATTGGGGTGGCTTTCCCGGCACAAGCCGCCGCCTCTACCCCTAGTCAAGCGGCCATAACAGGCTTTAATCTTAGTCAGTTCGCTGATTATACTCAAACTAGCAACGCTCAACCCAATAGTGGCTCTTTTACGTTTTTCCCCAGTATCAACTACACTGACGAGGCGGCCCTAACGAGTGCTTTTGTTTTTTACAATGGCACTGAGTCCTCTATCCCTTTGGATATTCTGTTTCCTTTTGGAGACGAGTTTGTTGCCGCAAACAGTCTTACCTATCCTACTCTAGAGGCACTGGAAGCGGTGTTTCCCGATGGCACTCAGTACATATATACCATTGTTGGCGGAAGTTTGGGTACTCAAGCGGCGGTTTTGCCAACCGTCCCACCGAGAGCATTTGTCAATGATGTTCCTTTCTTGACGGGAACAACCTTCAATGACCTTCAAGGTTTTGATCCGAGTCAACCCTTTACTATTAGCTTCAATGGGACTTCCTTATTCCCAGACATTTCCAAAAATTTCAGCATCTTATCCACGTTGGGAGGAACTGTTTTTGACGTTTCTCTGAATCCTACTGATACCAGTCTCCTCTTACCCGCTAACACCCTTGCTCCCAACACTAGCTATGAGTTTGAATTGGAATATGTAGAAAGTGAGCTGCTTTTTGATACTGGTTTTAATGGAGCAGAATCATTCTTGGGTTTTTTCACCCAAACTACAGGAACTTTCACCACTGGTTCAATCATTGGTACAACTCCCGATAGTCCTCTATTCCCCACCCCAGATCCGAACAATCCCGATGGTTTTACCTTTCCTGGTGTTCCCGTCGGTGATAATGGATTGGGTATAATTGACCCCATCTTTTTCGATCCGATTGTGTCGGTAGGATGCGATTACGCAGTGACAGGCGGACCCTTATTCGCCTCGGTTTTAATCCCTAATGCTCTCCCCCAAGGCGACAGTAACTTTATCCTAGAATTACCCGGATTTGGCAATTATCCCCTAGTTGCGGGAACAACTTTCAACTTGTTGGGTGTTAATCCCCTTGGCTTTAGTGATTTTCGCATCAGTGATATCGATCCTGCGGAAATGCTCGATCCAACTAATCCTACTGCTTTTGTGACGGGGTTAACATTTACTGCTCCTGGAACAGTAACAGTCACCCAAAACCCTATTACTGTAAGTGTTCCTGAACCGTCCAATTTATTGGGTTTAGGATTACTCGGATTCGGTGCTTTCTTCACGGGAAAATTAAATAAGAAGCAAGCCAAAAAAGACTCATAATAGCAATTATCGTTAATCCTGTTGCTTATATAACATGATGGCGATTTCCAACTTCAATCATCAACCTGACTTTGATGGGAAAGTCCATAAACTCCCTATTTTTGGGCATTTCAATCAGTTAGCGTCTAAATCATTAGATAAAAGGGCATCCTCGAAAAGGGGTGCTTTTTTGTTGTTCGGATGTATCGATCGAGCTACTCTGTTCTCACTCAACAAGCTCGGAGAAAGCGGGTTTCTTAACAAAAAATCTGAGCTTTAATTTAGATATTTACCAGAAACCAGCTTTCTGTTGCACTGACTGATAAGTATTGATATTGACTGATAACTGATCACTCAGGTTAACTAACTATTTTTCGCCTCTAATTTCGTCAAACGACTTTTAAGTTCCTGATTTTCCTGTTTCATTTTTTCTAATTCCTCGCGAATTTCCTGAATTGCTTTGTCGGAACCTAATTTTTTCTGGACTTTTTGTACTGCTTCCTCCGCTACACGACGGACGCGACCATCGGGAGTTCGATCGCTCAAAGCTTGTAAAATAGCGATAGCTTTGGCATTTTCTATCTGTCCTAAAGCGTTACACACTGCCACCTGCGTCAAGAAAAAAGTTTCCTTGGCAATAGTTTCTAAACGTTCCAAAATTACGGTTAATTTGTCGGTGGTTTGTCCGGAAGAAATCGCTCCCAGGGCGCGGATAGCTGCTAATCTCAGGGGTTGAGGTGTGCCTAAAGCCGTGTAGGTCAAAATTGACTCCAAAGCCGCCGACGAGGTTTTTAACTGGCTTAAACCGCCAATTGCGCCCGCTCTTACTACCTCATTCCACCCCTTTCTTAACTGTAAAATATGATTCAGCAGGTCAATAATTTCCCCTTCTTTATTTTGCAATTGTCCCACGGCCATGGAGCCTAATCCTCGCGCCGCGGCCGCTTCCACATAATAACTAGCATCTCCAGCTTCTAGTAGGGATTTAAGCGCATTATAACTATCTAAGGTTTTAATTTCACTTAATCCCTCGACAATTGCCCGACGGACCTGTGCTTTTTCATCGTTTAAACCTTTAATTAAAGCAGTAACCGCCTGATCTAAACCAAGAGTCGCTAACTGTTTGGCCACCTCCACACGCACACCCCAAAAAGGCTCATTTTCTAGGGATATCCCTAAAGCTTCGATCGCTTCTAAACCGCCTTTTTTAGCAATGGCTATGGCTGCATAGATACGGGAAATCGGATCGGGATCCTGTTGTAATTGCGCTTTTAATTCGCCGATGGGATACTCAAGAGTGACGGTTTTGAGGAAATTATTACCCCGATCAAACTTGACAAAATCGGGCTTTTGTGCTAGGGGAAAATAGAAAGTTTGTTCTTTTTGGTGAATCCGCAGATTGTAGGTAAGGTCTTCAGAGTTGAGATAGGCAAAAGCGACGGGAATTTTCAAGTCGAATAGTTCCTTTTCATCCTGAGTTTGGGTGACAGTTAATTGGGCTAAATTATTCTCATTGTCCCAACTGTAAGCGACCTTATAATCGGGATGACCACCGCGATAAACGTACTGATCAAAGAGGAATAATAAATTGTAGCCAGTCGCTTTTTCGATCGCCCGTAATAAGTCCACGGTTTCTACGGTTTTATGGGCATTATCCCGCACAAAAGTATGAATCGCTTTTGCGAATAAATCTTCCCCTAAAATAGAGCGGATCATGTGATAAACACAAGCACCTTTTTCGTAGAGATGACGATCATAAAGTTCGATCGCTTCTCGATAAACATGAGTAACAATGGGACGACGATAGCGGGAAGCATCTTCTTCTAAATAACTTCTTGCTTCCCCTAATAAATAATAACTAGCAGCAGCTTTTCCGTATTCCGATTCTGTCCATAAAACCTCAGAATAGGAAGCCATTCCCTCTTTAATCCAAGCGTGAGACCAGTGTTTAATCACCACTAAATCACCGAACCATTGATGAGCTAATTCATGGGCAACTAAGCTTTCTGTCCAAGTATGATCGATGCTGGCTCTTTGATCAATTAAACAGCGATCGGTTAAAATTGTGGTGGAAGTATTTTCCATCCCACCAAAGATAAAATCATCTACACAAACTTGCGCGTATTTAGGATAGGGATAGGGATAACCAAACTTTTGGCTAAAAAACTCGATCATGCGGGGAGTTTTACCCATACTTCTTTGTCCCTCCTCTTCCCGTCCTTTTTCCACATAATAAGTGACAGGAACACCATTCCATGAGTCGCATAATTCGGCAAAATCTCCCACCGCAAGAGTCATTAAATAGGTAGGATGAATTTGCTTTTGTGACCAGTGATAAATTCTGTCTTCACCAACGGGTTCCACCAAGATTAATTCCCCGTTAGAAATAGCGATATAGGGTTGGGGAATTTTAACCCGAATTTCGGAGGTAGTTAATTGACCGGGGTAGTCAAAACAGGGAAACCAAAAGCGAGAATCTTCATCTTCTCCCTGGGTCCAAACTTGAATCGGTTTATCGGGATAATATTCGTCGGGGGCGATAAAATATAATCCCCGTTGTGGTTGCTTAACCTGATAGTTAATCGTCAGGATAATCGGTTTATCGGTGGTGGGTTGTAGCAGATGAATAGTCAGGAGAGAACGATCATAGTCAAAGGGTTGACTGATACCTTCAATGAACACAGAATTAATATTTAAATCCACCGCATCCAGGATTAAACTGCTAATTCCCTGACGAATGGGAGTGAGGGTAATCTGACAGCTGCCCTGAAAACTTTGTTGGGGAATATCAATAATTAAATCGAGAAAAATATGATTAACTTGTCCGGGTCGATCGGGGTTATAATGGGGTTTAGCCCCCGGTAATTCAAAGGGTTGACGCTGATTATTTTCCGTGTCGATGGTGAGATGAGACATATTAGCCCTAACTTGCTGATTTTTGTCCAGTAAACTTAAATTAACACGATCGGTCGTCCCTTTCCTTGCTAACAATAATCCCACCCCTATGAATCTCCCCTCCTTTCTCTGGTTATGGAAAATTGCCGCTTGGTCGATGGGATTTACCCTCTTTGCCTATTTTTTACTGGCAGTTTCGGGGGTAAACATGGGTTATCGACGACTTGCGGGCCAATCTCGACCGAAATGGTTAAGACCCTTTCATCTCCTCAGCGGCCTGATCATGGTTGCTTTGGTCTTAATTCTGCTGGGAATCGGATTAGTGGGAACAATCGGTCATTATGGCAGTTTAGGCCACTCTTCCCACCTGATAGCGGGTTTATCGGTGGTTTTTCTGGTTTTTGTTTCGGCAATTACCGGACTGAACATTACAACTCGTCCACCTCTAGCGCGGTCTCTCCACATCGGCACTAATCTTTTATTGTTTCTGGGTTTTCTTTTTGTTACCCTAACAGGATGGGATGTGGTCCAAAAATATCTACAATAAAAATAGTCGGCGATCGAGTGGAGACTGTTCGATCAAGAAAAACTAGCCATCTCATCCCGAAAAATCGCTTTTTAGTGACAGAATACTCACCCCCAAATTATTATGCAAACCGTCGAATCACAAGCTATTAA
The DNA here is from genome assembly GCF_020245865.1 of Microcystis sp. M169S2. Classification (NCBI taxonomy): domain Bacteria; kingdom Bacillati; phylum Cyanobacteriota; class Cyanophyceae; order Chroococcales; family Microcystaceae; genus Microcystis; species Microcystis sp. M169S2. The sequence goes on along the minus strand of NZ_JADBUB010000175.1, from coordinate 23,990 downwards.
CACGATGTCAGTGCCAAAAAAAGGGCTACCGGTAACAATTATTACTGGGTTTCTTGGTAGTGGTAAAACTACTCTTCTCAATCATATTCTCAGCAATCAACAGGGATTAAAAACTGCTGTTCTTGTCAATGAATTCGGTGAAATCGGTATCGATAACGAACTGATTATCAGTAGTGATGACAGCATGGTAGAATTAAATAATGGCTGTATTTGCTGCACGATTAACGAGGATTTAATTCAAGCGGTTTATAAAGTTCTCGAACGTCCCGAAAAAATCGATTATTTAGTCGTAGAAACCACGGGATTAGCCGATCCTTTACCGGTAGCTTTAACCTTTTTAGGGACAGAATTACGGGAAATGACCCGTTTAGATTCTATTGTCACTATGGTGGATTGTGCCAATTTCAGTCTCGATTTATTCAACTCGCAAGCGGCCTTAAGTCAAATCACCTACGGTGATATTATTGTTCTCAATAAAACCGATCTAGTGGATGAAGGGGATGTGGATTCTTTAGAAATAAGAATCCGGGACATGAAGGAAGGAGCGAGAATTCTTCGTACTAGCAAAAGTCAAGTCCCTTTACCCTTAATTCTCAGCGTCGGACTATTTGAATCGGATAAATATTTCGACACAGAAGAAGAACACCACGACCATCATCACCACGACCACGATCACGACCATTGCGATCATGATCGTGATCATGATCACGACCATGATCACGATCATGATCATCACGACCATTCCAATCATTTAGAGGTGGATGGATTTACTTCTATTTCCTTTGCTAGTGACCAACCTTTTTCGATTCGGAAGTTCCAATATTTCCTCGATAATCAGTTACCGGAAAGCGTTTTCCGCGCTAAGGGTATTCTCTGGTTTGATGAAAGTCCTAAACGTCATATTTTCCACCTCAGTGGTAAGCGTTTCACTCTCGAAGATGACGAATGGAAAGGTACTCCCAAAAATCAGCTAGTTCTTATCGGTCAAAATCTTGATCATGACACCCTAAAAGAACAGATTAACAATTGTCTCAGTTTACCTGCTGTCAATCGCGGTAAAGGATTCGGCAAATAAACCCCGTGGGGGTGTTAGCCTAGGGTAACGCACCCCCATCACCTAAATTCCCCACTACCCCACTTCCCCACTTCCCCCAATTATTTATTTTTATTCGGGTACTTTTCCCCCTAAAGATTCCACGATCGATCGAGTATTTTCTTTCAGCATTTTTACATAACTATCCCCCCTAGTACCCACCGCGCCGATCGAATCAGAATATAATTGTTGTGGTGCTAATTTTACCCCCGCTTCTTCGGCTACAGTGGTAATTAAAGTGGGGTTAATAGTCGTCTCGGCAAAGATAGCAGGAACCTGGAGATTTTTAATAGCATCGGCTAAGTTTTTCACCGTTTGGGCGCTTGGTTGTTCTTCGGTACTAATGCCAATTAAAGTTCCCGCTACTTTTAAACCATAGGCATGAGCATAATACTGAAAAGCGTCATGAGTGGTGACTAATTGTCTTTGGGAAGGGGGGATAGTTTCAATAGCCGCAGTAATCCAGATATCAAGATTTTCTAATTCTGCGATTAATTGGGCGGCATTTTGGGTAAAAATTTCTTTATCTTCGGGACTTAATTCAATCAATTGATCTCGGATTTTTTCCACCATGATTATACCATTTTTAGCCGAACCCCAAACGTGGGGATCGGGGACTTTCTGCCCCTCTTTTTCCAATTGTAAAGGCTTGATTGCTTCTCCCACAGCCACTTTTTTAGCTTTAATTCCCGTAGAATTGATCATTTTAATTAACCCCGGTTCGAGATTATAACCGTTATAGAGAATTAAATCGGCTTTTTCTAAAGCCACACTATCGGCGGGAACTGGTTCATAAACGTGGGGATCATCCCCTGGTTTTAAAATGTCTTGATGGTCAATTTCTTCACCGCCTACTCGTGCGGTTAAATCGGCGATAATTGTGCTAGTGGAGATTACCTTGGGTTTTTGGTTATCGGTGGTATTAACCGAAGGATTACAAGCAACCAATCCCAAAAATAAACAGGATAAAATTAGTTTTTTCATCGAGAAATAGAGATGAGGGGTTAGAGGTTAGAGATGAGGGGAAATGGCATTGATATCTATCCTGATTTTTTTCCTGACTAAAGACTCCTTTTACTATTAAAATAGAGAATAGAGAAGGTGTAAATTCAAAAGACATGGATAACCAAGCCCCGATTAAACTCCCGAAAACCAGCGAATCCGACCACCTCAAGCGCATTCGTCACACCACCTCCCATGTGATGGCCATGGCGGTGCAGAAATTATTCCCGAAAGCCCAAGTTACTATCGGGCCTTGGACTGAAACTGGATTCTACTACGATTTTGATGTGCCAGAACCTTTTACCGATAAGGATCTCAAGGAAATCAAAAAAGAGATGGTCAAAATTATCAATAAAAAACTGCCAGTGATTCGCGAGCAAGTTTCTCGGGAAGAGGCGGAAAAGCGCATTAAAGCGATTAATGAAGCCTATAAGCTGGAAATTCTGGCGGGAATTCAAGAACCCATCACCCTCTATCATCTTGGTGACGCTTGGTGGGATTTGTGCGCCGGTCCGCACCTAAGCAATACAAGTGAACTAGACCCGAAGGCGATCGAATTAGAGACGGTAGCGGGTGCTTATTGGCGCGGGGATGAGAATAAAGCCCAATTACAGCGCATTTACGGCACAGCTTGGGAAAATCCCCAACAATTAGCCGAATACAAGCGCCGCAAGGAAGAAGCACTAAAACGTGACCATCGGAAATTAGGCAAAGAATTAGGTTTATTTATTTTCTCTGATTCTGTCGGTCCTGGATTGCCTTTATGGACACCCAAAGGAACTTTAATTCGTTCTTTGTTAGAAGATTTTCTGAAAAAAGAACAGTTAAAACGCGGTTATTTACCCGTAGTTACTCCCCATATTGCTCGCGTCGATTTGTTTAAAATTTCTGGTCACTGGCAAAAGTACAAAGAAGATATGTTTCCCATGATGGCAGACGATGAGGAATCTGCTGGTAAAGAAATAGGATTTGTCCTCAAACCGATGAACTGTCCTTTTCATATTCAAATCTATAAAAGTGATTTGAGATCCTATCGGGAATTGCCGATGCGTTTGGCAGAATTCGGGACAGTTTATCGTTACGAACAATCGGGAGAATTGGGAGGATTAACTAGAGTTCGCGGTTTTACCGTCGATGATTCCCATTTGTTTGTCACTCCCGAACAATTAGACAAGGAATTTTTAAGCGTTGTTGATTTAATTTTGACGGTGTTTAAGAGTTTACAATTAAAGAATTTTAAGGCGCGATTGAGTTTTCGTGACCCCGAATCGGATAAGTATATCGGTTCCGATGACGCTTGGGAAAAGGCACAATCAGCGATTAGAAAAGCGGTGCAAACTTTGGGGATGGATTATTTTGAGGCTCCTGGAGAAGCGGCTTTTTACGGTCCAAAATTAGACTTTATTTTCCAAGATGCCCTCGAAAGAGAATGGCAGTTAGGAACGGTACAGGTAGATTATAATTTACCCGAACGTTTTGAACTAGAATATGTTGCCGAAGATGGTAATCGTAAACGTCCGGTGATGATTCATCGCGCCCCCTTTGGTTCTTTGGAACGTTTAATTGGTATTTTAATCGAAGAATACGCAGGCGATTTTCCTCTTTGGTTAGCTCCTGTCCAGATACGATTATTACCGGTTAGTGATACTCAATTGGATTACGCTAAAGAGGTGACAGCGAAAATGCAGTTGTTAGGAATTCGCGCCGAAACCGATACCAGTGGCGAACGTTTGGCTAAAATGATTCGCAATGCTGAAACTGAAAAAATCCCTGTGATGGCAGTGGTGGGGGCAAAGGAAATGGAAAGTAATAGTTTAAGTATTCGCACCCGTGCCACGGGCGATTTAGGAGTAATTAGCGTCGAGGAAGTGGTGGCAAAATTAGAAAATGCCATCCAAAATCACGGTAATTTTTAAGCGTTTGCTCATCTAATTCTATGGGGACAGAAAATATTTCTGTCCCAGTATTTTTGATCAACCCAGGAGATTTTTCGGGTGCATCTGATATTTGTGACTTTCTCTCACTTATGGTGAGCAGCAGCAGTTATTCAAAGAGGGCGAATGCAATTCGCCCCTACAATAATATTATTGCGCCAATAGTAGGGGCGCACCGCGTGCGCCCTGTAATATAGATATTTCTACAAAATTGAGATGCACCCGATTTTTCCTGATTATCCTTTAGGTATCATCATCTTTTTGAAAGGGATTTTCCCCAATGCCTAGGCCTTTTTTGCTCTGTTTTAAGTCTTTCCAGAGGGCTTTAATTTTTTGATAGGCTTCTAGAGAACTGATTTTGCCCCCCGTTTCCAGATTACAAATAAAACTGACTTTTTGGGCAAATTCCTGTAAATTGGCGTTAAATAGCAAGTTTTCTGGCTTAAATTCCCCATAGTAGGGGGCGCGAGGATAGAGAAAATCCTCCTTGCGGCGATCGGGGAGATTTGGGTTATCATCGTTAGGAGGATTCTGGTTCATAGGGCAACGGCGGGTAATTTTGCGGAATTTCTTTAGATTTTTCGGTAATGGTAATGGGAGATAATATCAGTTGTTGGCTATCATTGAGGATTTAAGTAGAAACTTGGCTGATTCGCCAAAAATTGACACTTAAATCGTGACACTTTTTGGCTATGGGTTAAGGTTCGGTCGCAAAATGTTGACAGTTATCTTTAAGCAGCAATTATACATTATTTTTTTCAACAATCATCTCCCCGATGATATAAATTTTTTGTCTAGGTTGATCGCCAAAATTTACTGCTGCCGCTATCTGATTAACCATCAATTTTTGTTTATCAATTGCCGAGGATGATAACTATGGAAAAACTCTATGAAGGTAAGGCCAAAATTCTCTATCAAACCGATGATCCCGATATTCTCCTCACTTATTACAAAGACGATGCCACGGCTTTTAATGCCCAAAAACGCGGGCAAATTGTCGGCAAAGGGGAAATTAACTGTACTGTCTCCACTGCCCTATTTCAATGGTTAGAATCCCTAGGAATACCTACCCATTATATTGATCGCCCTAGTTCTAGGGAAATGCGCGTCAAGGCGATTAAAATCATTCCCTTGGAGGTAGTAGTCAGAAATATCGCCGCCGGGAGTTTGTGCAAGCAAACGGGATTAAAGGAGGGGAAAGTTTTACCTTTTCCGCTTGTAGAATTTTACCTCAAGGATGACGCTTTGGGCGATCCTTTGTTAACGCCCGATCGCATAAAAGTGATCGATATTGCCAGCGAGGAGCAAGTCAATCAGTTACGAGATTTAGCCCTGCAAATCAATCAATATCTGCAAGAATTTTTCGATAAGTGCCAGATTATTCTCGTCGATTTCAAGTTAGAATTTGGAGTTGATAAAACGGGCAAAATTTATCTAGGTGATGAAATTAGCCCCGATACCTGTCGTCTCTGGGATAAAACCCAAGAGGATGCCCAAGCGCGCATTCTCGATAAGGATCGTTTTCGTCGCGATTTAGGAGATGTGGAAACTGCCTATCAAAAAGTACAAGCAAGAGTTTTACAACAGATAGAGAGTTTATAACTTTAGGGTGTGTTAGCGAGCGCGTAACGCACCTTAATTGAGATTAGCAATTTAATAATTTATGTCGAGAAGAATTATCGGGTTAACAGGGGGAATAGCTTGTGGTAAATCTACGGTTTCTAATTATTTAGAAAATATCTACAAAATTCCCGTCCTTGATGCGGATATTTATGCCCGGGAAGCAGTGGAAAAAGGTTCGGCAATTTTAGAGAGAATTTTTGTGCGTTATGGCAGAAAAGTTAAAACTGAGGATAATTCCCTTAATCGCCAACAGTTAGGAGAGATTATTTTTAATAATCCCGAGGAAAAAATCTGGTTAGAAAGTCAGATTCATCCCTACGTTAGAGAATGTTTTAAGCGGCATTTAGAGCAGTTAGAAGTCCCGATAGTTGTTTGTTCTATTCCTTTATTATTGGAAGCTAAATTAACCTATTTAGTCACAGAGATTTGGGTGGTTTCTTGCAGTTTCGATCAACAAATTCAACGCTTAATGACTAGAAATAACTTAACTAGAGAACAAGCGATCGCTCGGATTAATAATCAAATGCCTTTAGCCGAAAAAATTGCCTTAGCTGATATTGTTTTGGACAATTCTGGAGATTTAGAAGCTTTATATACCCAGATCGATCGAGCTATACAATAGGGATTAATTTTAAAACAGCCAGGCAAATTTTCCCACCCCGAATTTTACATAAAGAATAATTGCCAAAACCAATAAAAATAGAAAGCCAATAATTAATAAATAGTCTTTATTGGTTAAGATTGATTCCTGTAAAAATGTGCGATCAGGATCACCAGAGAAAGCCTTAGCTTGTAAAACTACCTCTAGTTTTTGCGATTTAGCCATAGCGTTTAAAATTAAAGGTACAGCGATGGAAGCATAAATTTTTCCTTTTTGCAGCCAACCCATTTTTTCTATTGCTAATCCTCGTAATCTTTGAGCAGAAATAATCGATCGAGATTCTTCTACTAGGAGAGGAAATAAGCGCAGGGTAGAGGAAAAAATAAAGACTATTTTGTAAGGAATTCTGGCTTTAGTTAAACTCACCATCATCTGATTTATATCAGTGGTAAAAATAGCGAGGGGAATAATTAAAACCATCGTGAGAGTTTTAAAGATAACATTTAAACCGTAGAGGGTTCCCTCCACAGTCATTTTAGTAGAACCGACAGTTAATAAGGGAGTTAATTCAGTTTTTCCCGTTAAAGCTTTTACCTGTTCCACATTAAAAAATCCCATGGTAATTAATAAGAATAGATAAAAGGGAGCCATGAATTTTAAAATAGTGAGGAGATAAGACCATTTTACCCCCGCCCAGAGACAAGCTAAAGCGACAATAAGAGTTAGAAAACCGCCAGCGAGAGGACTTTCCCAAGTAAAAGCGATGAGAGTAACCACGATCATCATGGTTAATTTTGTCCGAAAATCTAGGCGAGTAAAAGGAGAATCTCGATCGACGGTTTGCCAGTTAAATGATTGCATAATTAGGAAAAAAGTTAGTAAGTAGCTAGGTGTTAAAAACTGTCAGATGCCCCCCTTATTAAGGGGGATCCCCCCGCCTATCGGCACCCCCCTTATCAAGGGGGGCAGGGGGGATCGGCACACCCTTATTAAGGGGGGATTAAGGGGGGATCGGCACACCCTTATTAAGGGGGGATTAAGGGGGGATCTATCTTCAATTTAATTATAACTTTAAGGGAATGAGTTAATCACCCGTCCCCATTAATCCACTAGGAAGGGTTAGCAACTCTCTTCATTTGCTCTTGAATTTCGGGGTTATAAATCTGGAGATAATTCCAATAATTACCAAACACTGATTCTATATAACCCTTAGTTTCTCTAAAGGGAATATTCTCGACAAATTCATCGGGATCGCTAAAATCGAAACGCTGTCTCCATTTGGAAACTGCCCCAGGTCCAGCGTTATAACTAGCCACGGCAAAAAGTGAATTTCCGGCGAATTTGCCGTGGGTATAATCGAGATACCATGTCCCCATCATAATGTTATCTTCGGGATTAGTTAAAGAATAACTTTTATTGCCAGTATTACCCGCGATATATTTACCCGTATCGGGCATAATCTGCATTAATCCCACTGCCCCCACAGGAGAACGAATTTCTTTTTCAAAGCGGGATTCTTGCCGGATTAAAGCTGTCACTAGCAGGGGATTTAATTGTCTATCTTTAGACCATTGTAGGATGCTATCGTAGTAGGGAAAAGGGAATAAAGCGTGCCAGTATTTATCATTTTGTCGCAGGACTTTCCAGGCTTCCTTTTCCTCTGGGGTATCTCTTTCTCGCAAGCGCCAAATCAGGTTAATTCCTTCTAAATTTTGATTGCGAGAGAGTTTATAGACACCGAGGTTAAATTGTTCGTCAACGCTTAAATTCCAAGGATCAACAATTTCTGCTTGGAAGAGATTCCAAGCGTCCGTATCTTCACCAATTCGATATAATTCCTTGAAAGCTTCCGAACCGGCGGGGGGATCGTTACGGGTGGCGGGTTTGACGGTGGTAGGATTATAGGAGCGGACAGTGGTAAAATCCCCCACGTCCCAACCTAATAAAACCGCCGAGCGCCAAGCATAATAGGAATGGGGATGACGAGAAATAGTGTAGGTAAAAGCTTGTTTTGCTTCTTGGTTTTTGCCCAGTTTTTGCGCCCATTTTCCCACCCAAAAGGCCGCTTTCGGGGCAATTTGACTATCGGGATTATTAACCGCAATTGGCTGCGCCCACTGCCACGCCTTGGCGTAATCACCGGATTTAGCGGCTCTTTGGGCCATTAACCAGCGATAATCGGCGGCTTCGTCGGATTTTGGGTATTTATTTAATAAAGTTTGCCATGTTTGACTAGCGGCCTGGGCATTAGTTGAGTTGAGTAATTTGGCTTTCGCTTCCAAAGCTTCCGGAGCGCGATCGGGAAATTGCTTGACAATGCGATCGAGATATGCTATGGCATCGCGGTTAGGAGAAATTTGGGCGAGTCGCAGTAATCCCAAACCGGTTTCTGGGGCCTGGGGATAGGTTTTAATTAATTTTTGGTAAGCGCTGCGAGCTTCTGGCAGTTTTTTGGCAATTTGTAGCCCGCGGGCGTAACGATAGGCTTGTTCGGGGCTAGGAGTGGCTTTAGCGTAGGCTTTATAGGCTTTTTCGTACAATCCCGACTGCCAATAACCCGCCCCAATCATTGCCCAATCCGCCGGAGTTAACTGATTGGCGTAGTCTTTCACCAAACGATCGCGGGCCTGATTGAGGGTAGGATCAAAAGGATTAGCCTTGGCTAACTGTAACCATAGGGGAAATTGATCGGGATTTTCTTGAAGACGTTGGCGAATTAAAGCCAAAGTCCGCGGGTGTCGGGGGTATTCCTTGAGCAATTTTTCATGATAACTGGGGTCGTATTTGCCCAAAGAGTGGTAAGCTTCCGCCACTACGGGCGATTGGGGATAGGTTTTAATTAATTTTTGCCAAATTTCTCGCGCTTTTTCACTATCATTGCTTAATTCGTGGGCGCGTCCCTGTTTGAGGAGAATCTGGGGAGCGAGGACAGGATATTGTTTTTCTAAGCCTTCTAATTGTTTTAAAGCCGGACCGCCTTCATATTTTCTCAATAAATCCATGGCCAGGAGATAGCGGGCGCGACTACGATCTAAAGAGGGCGAGTTGGCATCGGCAACATCTTTTAACTTGACATCTCGCTCGGTTTGTGGTAAAGAAGCGCTATCAACCACGGCAGAGGGTTGGTTAGGATCTTGGCTAGGAAGCGACGCACTATTGCGATCGAGCCAAGCGAGAATTTTCGGGTGAAAGAGAAAGAGACTGGTGAGAGTAAAAAGGGCAACCCCAGAACCTAGTCCAAGAATGAGCGGGGTGTGAGGGGGGAATTTCTTAAACATTACCTTAATTCAAGACAGCAACTCAACATACATTATCAGTGATCGTGGTGACAGGTTGTTTGTTTCAACCAGCTTGGGGAAGTGGGGAAGTGGGGAAGTGGGGAAGTGGGGTGTGGGGTGTGGGGTGTGGGGTGTGGGGTGTGGGGTGTGGGGAGAATAAATAAAATAATCTCCTATCTCCTATCTCCTGACTCCTATCTCCTGACTCCTGACTCCTGACTCCTATCTCCTGACTCCTGATCACTGATCCCTGAGATATGGTACGCTAAACAGGATTTAAGTATTATTAATGATTACTATGAAACAGCGCGGCGTGACGGTTTGGTTAACGGGATTGAGCGGTGCGGGGAAAAGCACGATTACCGAGGCATTACAGGCAAAATTAATCGCTGAAGGTTATTCAATTGAGGTTCTCGATGGCGATATAGTACGGACGAACCTCACCAAAGGTTTAGGATTTAGTAAAGAGGATCGCGATGAAAATATCCGTCGCATTGGTTTTGTGTCTAATTTGCTCACCCGTCACGGTGTGATTGTCCTAGTTTCAGCTATTTCTCCCTATCGTGAGATTCGCGAGGAAGTACGGGGAAAAATCGGCAATTTTGTTGAAGTTTTCGTGAATGCTCCCTTAAGCGTCTGTGAGGAGCGCGATGTGAAAGGATTATACAAAAGAGCGCGTGCTGGCGAAATCAAGTCTTTTACGGGAATTGATGATCCCTATGAACCACCTTTTAACCCAGAAGTGGAATGCCGCACTGATTTAGAGACTTTAGAGGAAAGTGTCGCCAAAGTCTGGAACAAATTGACGGAATTAGGCTACATTCATCAAGCTGTGGCGGTTTGATCACAAAATAACTTTGTATTATTGGAAAATATCGTAGGGACGTGGACTAAAAACGTCTCTACACCCCAATTAACCCCTTAGGCAAATTTTTTAGTTAATCTCCTTTTCTTCAGTACCTAAGCAAGGTTAATTATACCCCTCACTAACCCTCTGGCCAAAGTGCAAGAGTGCCTAAACAGTAATCAGTGATCAGTAAACAGTGATCAGTAAACAGTGAAAAGACAGTAGGAAACTTCTATTTAATACTGCTCACTTAAAACTTAAATCTGATAACTGATAACTGATAACTGATAACTGTCTCGACTAGCAAATTAATTTTGCAGGAATACTTAATATTTAAAGGCGCTAAATTATTTTGAAATCTCGCTCTAGTTATTGGAACCTCATTCCCTATCTCCGTCCCCAAACCCAAACAATTATTTTGGCGTTCATCTGTACGATCGGATTTACGGTATTTTGGCCGATTTTAGCTTGGTTAGCTGGACAAATGGCCAGATATATCGGTGAGGGAAATGTGCAGGCATTGGCGACACTTTCGGGGGTGGGGGCAGTGGTTTTTTTACTGCGGGGAATGTCTCAGTATGGGCAAGATTCCCTGATGGCAAAAGCTTCTTTAAAAATTGCCCTGGAATTAAGAAAAAAAGTTTATGCACATCTGCAAACCCTCGGCTTAAATTACTTTGAAACAGCAAAAACTGGTGATTTATCCTATCGTTTAACGGAAGATATTGATCGCATTGGGGAAGTAATTAACAAATTTTTCCACGATTTTATTCCCTCAGCCTTACAGTTAATTGTCGTTTTTGCCTATATGTTTATTGTTAACTGGCAATTGACGATAGCTGTCATTATTATCGCCCCTTTGTTAGGAGTTTTGGTGGGATTTTTTGGTGAAAAATTATTACAATATGCTCGTCGCGCCCAAGCGAAAATATCTAACCTTTCTTCGTTATTAACCGAAGTTTTTGGCGGTATTCGCGTGGTGCAAGCTTTCGCAGCTGAAGATTATCAAACCGAGCTTTTTGCTCAAGAAGCGGAGGAAAATCGCCGCGCTCAATACCTATCAGAATCCACCAAAGCTTTACAATACGTCGTGGTGGGATTCTTACAAGCTCTCGGTGTCATCTTTTTATTCTTTCTCGCTGGTTGGCAAATTTCCCAAAAGAATTTAACTGGAATTGACTTTGTTAGTTATGTGGCAGCGGTGGCAATGTTAATCGATCCCATCGCCCATATTACCAGTAATTATAATCAATTTAAACAGGGGCAAGCCTCCATGGATCGGATTTTTGAATTGTTAGCTATTCTGCCAACAATTACGGAAAAACCCAACGCGATCAATCTGCAACCCCACAGCAAAGAAGTTGAATATTGTCAAGTAAATTTTTCTTACAATGAGGACAGACAGGTTTTAAAAAATATTAGTTTTACTGCACACGCTGGCGAAATGATTGCTTTAGTGGGAGCATCGGGAGCGGGAAAAACCACTTTAGTTAATCTTTTATTGCGTTTTTATGACCCCACTTCCGGCAAGATTTTAATCGATGGGGTGGATATTCGTGATGTGACTTTAAAAAGTCTCCGGCGACAAATTGGCGTAGTTTTGCAGGAAAATATTCTCTTTTCTGGTACTATAGCCCAAAATATCGCTTTTGGCCAGGGAGATTTTAATCTGCAAGAGGTAGAAAAAGCGGCAAAAATTGCCAACGCTCATCAATTTATCGGTGAACTTTCCCAGGGTTACTATACCTATGTGGGAGAAAGAGGTGTTAATTTATCGGGTGGACAAAGACAAAGAATCGCCATCGCGCGAGCGGTTTTATCTAATCCGAGAATTTTAATTTTAGATGAAGCAACTTCAGCGCTCGATTCGGAATCGGAAGCTTTAGTGCAGGAAGCTTTAGAAAGAATTATGACGGAGCGCACAGTATTTGTTATTGCTCACCGATTAGCAACTGTCAGAAAAGCTAACCGTATTTTAGTTTTAGAAAAGGGTGAAATTATCGAGGTGGGTAATCACGAGGAGTTATTAAATCTTAATGGTCGTTACGCTCAATTTCATGCTAGACAATTTCAAGATTAGTCTATTTGGTGTTAAGAGTTGGGCATTATTTCTGATTTTATCATTCAAGCCAAGTTTTTGGGGGGTAGAATCCCCCGAACCCCGGAGCGCATTAGTTTTTCGGTGGGATGCTTACACGCGGTTGTTCATATACTTGTACTAATTTAAGAGTCACCGATATAGCAGTTATCTTAATGGTGAGGTAGGAAGTTTTCGTTTTGGAAAGTCAGTTGCGGAATTAGGTTAGACTTCGTCTTTAGGGAAAACGCTGTAAGTATCCAGACAGAATTAATTACACATATTTTTCCGTCCCCTCTACTTAGGGTTTTTTTCGGGGAATTCCTCGCAGAGTTAAAACATCATCGAGGGTAGAACAATAGTTTTTTAAACCAAAATCGGCAGCAGTATAGGTTTTAATGTGGGTGAAGTGGCGATAATTCATGGCAAAACGGTCCCATGCTTCCATCTGCAAGTTAAAAACTTTGATAAAAAAGTTAGCAATGGTTAAAGATAAAGGAATGCGAAAGTAGATTTTTTTGTTTAAATAAGTGCAGATTTCCTCCACTGCTTGGTTAGCTGTTGTGCGTTGATTGCCTAGGACAATTTTGCTTTCTGGTGCGGGATTTTCGATTAAATAATTCACCACTTGAGCTATATCTTTGGCATGGATAAAATGAAAACTGCCATCAGCTTGAAACCAACGCACTAAACCGATATATTTCAACACATCCGGTAAACCACCATAGATATGAGAATAGGGTTTATTTTCGTCACCACCTAAGACAAAAGTGGGGTATAAAGTGATAATTTTATCGGCAATTTCTAGGTCAGTAAATTTGCTATAACAAATATATTTGGTGCGGATATAATTAGTTCCTATTTCCCCAGCTTCTGGCAAAAGTTGGTTATTTTGATTGAGAATGCTGGCAGTAGAAAAGTAGAGGACTTTCTCGCAGATTTGAGCATCTAAATAACTAATTAATTCTAGGGTTTTTACCACATTAATCTGATAACTTTCCTCCTCTCCTCCCCAACTGGTAGCGATTAAAACCGCTATATTTATTGTTTTTAAAAGATCGGCATATACCCCAATATTTTCCATATCGCCTAAAAGTATATGAACATTTGATCGCCCTTGGTAAGCAAATTTTAACTTCTCTGGATTACGCAATAAAAAATATAATTCATAGTCGGGATTTTCCAGTAAAATCTCAGCGATATAATGCCCAATACAGCCACTCACACCCGTTAGAAATATTTTTTTCATTATTTTAATTGATACGGCAGAATTTAGGGGACAGTGTGAAAGTCAAAAGTCAAAAGTCAAAAGTAAAAAGTAAAAAAGGGTGTTGGGGTTTTAGGGTTTTAGGGTTTTAGGGTTTTAGGGTTTTAGTTGAATTCCCCCATTTCCCCATTTCCCCATTCCCCCATTTCCACATTTCCCCATTTCCCCTGTTCCCTGAGTAACTTTATTGATAACTAAATCCTTTAGCGGTTTCAAAGAAGAAACGCACGTTATCTTCAGGAGTTCCCACCAAAACACCATGACCTAAATTGAGAATATGACCTTGATTACCCGCTTTACGAATAGTATCAAGAATCCGCTCGCGAATAAAGGACTGGGAACCGAATAAAACCCCCGGATCGATATTACCTTGAACCATCATCGATTTACCTAAACGCTGTCTCGCTTCCGCCATATCGACGGTCCAATCGACGCTCACAATATCAACCCCCGATTTACCCATTCTTTCCAAAACGCCAGCACTGCCACTAATGTAGAGAATTAAGGGTGTATCGGGATGGGTTTCTTTCACCAAACGAACTACTTTTTGTTGATAGGGTAAGGCAAAAACATCGTAATCTTGGGGAGTTAATTGACCCGCCCAAGAATCGAACATTTGTACCACTTGCGCCCCACAATCAATTTGATAACGGACATAGGTGGCGATCATATCCGCTAATTTATCTAAAAATTGGTGCAGTACCGAGGGTTCCGAAAAAGCCATCCCTTTAATCACAGAATAACTTTTAGAACCTTTCCCTTCCACTGCATAGGCTGCTAAAGTCCAAGGCGCTCCGACAAAACCGAGGACAGTGGATTTATTTCCCACCTCTTGACGCAGGGTTTTTAAAATCGTTTTGATAAAAGGTAAAGACTGATCGGGATCGAGGGGATTAAGTTGGTCCACCTGAGCTTGAGTACGAATGGGAGAATCGATAATCGGCCCCTTACTTTCGATAATATCAAAGGGAATACCAATTCCCGCCAGGGGAGTGAGGATATCGGAGAACATGATCACCCCATCTGGTTGAAAAGCGCGCCAAGGTTGCAGGGAGATTTCGATCGCTAAATCGGCATTTTCCGATCTTTCCCGAAAACTGGGGTATTTATCCCGCAATTCCCGATAAATCTGCATATAACGTCCTGCTTGTCTCATCATCCACACGGGAGGACGGGGTAAGATTTCTCCTTTGGCAGCGCGTAATAAATAAGGTATTTCAGGGGAGTCAGTCATATCAGGATGATTATTCTATTGCCTTTTCTACGGTATCATCCCCCGTACAGCTAATTTTTCTAGTTTTTCCTTAAGAATTGTTAACGAAAATTATCCCCCTTTGCATTGAAACTGGGTACTGGAAATTGTAGTACAATCTTTTGGGTTGAGACAGGGTGTAGAGTGTAGGCTATAGGGATAAGTTGATAAAATCTATGGCGGATTCAAAAATTCAATCTTACCGAGATTTAAGAGTTTGGCAGGAGGCCGTAAATTTAGCTGAAAGTTGCTATCGTCTCACTAAAACTTTTCCCAAAGAAGAGCTTTATGGGATGACAACACAGATTCGCCGAGCTTCGGTGTCAATAGCAGCGAATATTGCCGAGGGGTATGGACGCAAAACCCGGGGAGAATACATCCAATTTTTGTACATAGCTCAAGGTTCTCTCAAAGAGTTGGAGACTCATTGGTTAATCTCTCAAAGAGTTGAACTAGCTTCCCCTCAGAGCGTCAATCCTATTCTTAATCAATGTGAATCAGTAGGCTGACTCCTGCTAACTTTGATTCGCGCTCTTGAAAATAAATAACCCCCACACCCTACACCCCACACCCTACACCCCACACCCTACACCCTACACCCCACACCCTACACCCCACACCCTACACCCTGCTCCCCACCCTAGGATGAACTCGACGCAATCGCAAGGCATTCGTCACCACGGAAAGGGAACTTAAAGCCATGGCAGCACCGGCAATAATCGGATTGAGCAGAAAAGGATAGAGGACTCCGGCAGCGATGGGAATGGCAATCAAGTTATAAATAAAAGCAAAAAAGAGATTTTCTTTGATATTTCGCATTGTTGCCCGACTTAACTCAATAGCACTCACAATTCCCTGTAAATCTCCCGAAATTAAGGTTATATCGCTGGCGGCGATCGCTATATCTGTCCCCGTGCCAATGGCAATACCTAAGTCCGCTTGCGCCAATGCGATCGCATCATTGATACCATCGCCAACCATGGCGACTATTTTCCCTTTTTTCTGCAAATATTCAATTTTTTCGGCTTTTTCTTGGGGACGGAGTGCGGCAAAAAAGCGCCAGATACCCAACTCTCTGGCGATCGCTTCTGCGGTTTCGAGGTTGTCCCCCGTCATCATCATCACCTCTAAGCCCATTTTTTTGAGCTTGGCGACCACTGAGGAAGAAAAAGGTTTTAAAACGTCGGAAATGGCGATCACCCCCTCTAAACGCCCGTTAACCGCTATCCAAGCCACGGTTTTTTTCTGCCATTCCCAATCGTGGGCGACTTTTTTAAGAACTTTTGTTTCGATCCCTTGACTTTCTAACCATTGTTGTGTACCGATTTGCACTAAATCCGACCCGACTTTTCCCTGCACTCCTGACCCAGTTATTGAGTCAAATTCGGTTACTTCTAAGGTTTTAATCTGGTTTAACTGCCCATATCTAACTATTGCTTCTCCTAGCGGGTGTTCAGAATGATTCTCCACCGATACGACTAACTGCAGCAGCGATAATTCCCGTCCATCCCTCACCCCTTCGCGAGTCAAGAAGTCCGTCACCGTTGGTTTCCCCTGGGTGAGAGTTCCCGTTTTATCGAGGACAATAGTAGTAATACCCTGGGCTAATTCTAAACTTTCGGCATTTTTAATTAAAATTCCCTGTTTTGCTCCCTGTCCTGTTCCCACCATAATTGAGGTGGGTGTAGCTAATCCTAGCGCACAGGGACAAGCGATAATTAGGACTTCCACCATTGTAATCAAAGCGAGGGTGAGATTACCCGTGCGGAGAATCCAAAATAGGAAAGTTATTACGGCAATAATCATCACCACCGGCACAAAATAAGCAGTCACTCGATCGACTAATCTTTGTATAGGTGCTTTTGATGCTTGCGCGGTTTGCACTAATCGGACAATCTGAGCTAAAACCGTATCTTTTCCCACCCGCAACGCTTGCATTTGTAGGCTACCGGTTTTATTAATTGTCGCACCGATTACCTGTTGATTGACGGTTTTTCGCACGGGTAAACTTTCCCCTGTCACCATCGATTCATCAATGCTAGAACTGCCTTGGATAATTATGCCATCGACGGGAATTTTTTCTCCCGGACGCACTAAAATTATATCTCCTACCTTCACCTCTTCTATTGGTATATCTAGCGTCTGTTCTTCCCTAATTACCCTAGCAGTTTTTGCCTGTAATCCCATTAATTGTTTAATAGCGGCGGCCGTTTCTTTTCTGGCACGTTTTTCGAGGAAACGACCGAGTAAAATCAGAGTAATGACGATAGCTGATGCTTCGTAATAGACATGGGAATTAAACCCCTGTTTTTCGATAAAATCGCTCCCGAAGGTTAAAAACAGGGAATAAAAATAGGCGGCACTGGTTCCCAAAACTACTAAAGTGTCCATGGTGGCAGCGCGGTTTTTAAAGGCTTTCCACGCATTTTTATAAAAACTTTGACCACACCAAAATTGGACGGGAGTAGCGAGAATTAATTGTAATAAGGGAGCGTGTAACCAGTGGGGAATAAAAGATAGAGATAAACCGGTCATCATCGGCAAAGAACCGATAAAAAGTATAATACTAATAACAATAGCGATCGATAGTTTAGTGAGAAGTTCTTTTTCTGGCCTGGATTCGAGATTAATTTCCGTTATCGGTGTAGCTTGGAAACCGGCATCCCTAACTTTTGCTTGAATAGTGTTAAGATCGGTACGCTTGGGATCATAGTCCACATCCACCTGTTCCATGCCAAAATTAACTTGACATTGAATCACTCCGGGGATAGATTTAATTATCCGTTCGATCGAATCAGCACAACCAGCGCAACTCATCCCGGCGAGTTTGAGAGTTTGATGGGTCATAATTTTAATAGCAGCGGAAGTCAGCAAGAAAATCCCCTGCAGCAGAGTTATATCTTTAGGATAAAATATTCCCCTAGCTGCAGGGTCAAGAATCCTCTGTTAATTTTTCTGAATAGATATGAAGAAATGTCAAAAAGAGTGCTTATATTTTCCTAACACACCCTTAATTTTTGTGGACAAATTTCAATTAACCCCACTCTGTTGCGTATCTTGACCCTGCAAAGCATCGGCAGCGGAAACACCATCACCCTGAAAACCAAAATACCATAAAGTAGCGGCAGCTTCAGCGCGAGTTACTGGTCTTTTTGGCTGAAATAGGGTAGTAAAACCAAAAACTCGCCGAATATTGGCTTGTTCGGCATTTTGAAAATCGGCATAAAGAGCGCGCACCAGCTGCGGGTTAATTTTGTTAGTATCCTGAAAACCCCAAGTATTTTTAATCGTATCAAGATTGGCGCTCGGTAAAGCTTTTCTGATATCTAATGGCACTTTCCACGCGATTAAATCTTCCCGGGTTAAAGGAGCATTGGGACGGAATAAAAGGGAGCTACTATCTCCCGTTAAGGGAGAGGGAATTAACCCCGCTTCCGCTAATCCTTGAATATAAATATAATCGAGATCGTTATTTTTAACATCACTAAAAGCTGGGGAACTATTGGGAGTAGCTAAACGGATTTGTTTACCCGCTACATTAGCATAAATGGCATTATTAGCCTGTAATAACCAGCGAGCAAATTCTCGGCGCGTTATTGTATTATTAGGGTTAAACTGATTGTTATTGCCTGTTAATACTCCTAATCTAGCTAAGTCTTGAATGTGGCTTTTTAAGGGATTAGGTAAGGATTCGAGATCGTTAAAACTGGTGGGATTAAGATTGGGTAACGGGGAAGAAATAGGGGAGGGACTAGGGGAAGCAATCGGGGTTCCCGTTGGACGATAATCGAGGCTATATTCGGTATTGGGAGAAGTGGCAGTTATGGTGATAGTTAATTCTAAATTATCTCGACGGGCCGTTAGGGTACTATTGACTCCTTCCCCAGAAAAGGGAGTGATAATTTCCCAATTATTATTAACTAATTCCTGTTGATAAAAAGCCTCAATCGCATTGCTGGGATCGTTGGATTGCCAACGGGTTTGTCCACCAGTATTATCAGGATTTGTCTGCACGGATAATAATTCTGATTGACTATATCGAGGAATTTCTGCGGGAAAATTTGCGGGTAATTGCTGGTTATTAGGAGAGTTTTCTGGTATGGGATTTGTTTGTAGATTAGGATCGGCAGCCAGACGATTTTCTAGGGCAGGATTGCCACTACAGGCTGCTAAAATACCCAGCAGGGTGATCATTGTACTGTAGCGAATAAACTTACTCACGGTCTTTACCAATATTGTTTCCTTAGCTTTATCCTAGCCTATTTATCCGGGGTTTTGACTAGGGAAAATTCGGTGCCACCATTGACGTAATTTCCCCAGCAGAAATCCTCCTAACCCTTTTGTGTATTTTTCAAATTTGTAGTAAAATAAAATGTCGATTATATCCTGAGTGGAAAGATACTTGAGATAGGATACTCCTTGATCTATACGCGCATCACTATATTCTAAATAAACTTTGCGACTGAGGCGATCGGATAAATTCCATTTTGGTTGAAAATATTCTTGCATCCGCTGTTGATAAAGTCCAAAACTGCTCGATTTTCCCTGTAAATATTCCTCCATGTATTGACAAGCAATTTCGGCTCCTTTCATCGCGTGTCTAATTCCCTCTCCTCCTAAAGCATTGATAGTTGAAACTGCATCACCTATGGCGATAATATTTGGTTGTTTATAGTAAATATCTTGCAATCCACAGGAATATTCTACGATGGAACCGTGTTGATCTAGTAAATCGTAATTATCTAACTTCATGTAGTTTTTTATTATCTCGATAATATAACTTTTTAAAGGCTTAACTTCAGAAACATAGGGATGTTCTCCCTCTAACCAAGCCGCTCCTATTTTTAATTGCTGGTTATCCATAGGAAAAATCCAGCCATAACCTTTAGGACTCCATTTATGACCTAGAAAAAACACTAAATTATCTTGATATTTTTGATAATCTACTTCTGGCACAGTAATTAAATATTCAATGCCCACTGCTTTTAGAAAATCAGGTTTTTCTCGTCTATGTTTATACATAACTGCTCTAGCGTATCCCGTGGCATCAACCAATAAACGAGTAGTAACTGTCTCGATTTTCTCGCCTTTTGATTTCAAGAAAACAGTTAGCTGATCCTCCATCTGTTGATATTTCAGATAACGACAACCTAAACGAACTTCTCCCCCCAAACGCAGCACTTCTGCGGCTAAAAACTCTCGCAATTTGGCAAAATCAAAAACTACCCCTAAAGGTTGCGGTGATGACCAAAAATGATGTATGCTGGTGGAGATGATTTCGATATTTTTCCAAAACCTAGCCACCACGGTTTCGGGGAGATTGAATTGTTCTAAAATTTCTAGGGGAGAAGCGGCACTAGAAAAATTATTATCTTGCCAACTAGAATGTTGTTCCACCAAAAGAACACGATAACCTTTTTCACTTAATAATCTACCACAGTGACCTCCCGCCGGTCCGCCCCCAATAATTACGACATCATAATCCATGATTTACGCCCTCGCCTAATCTTGCTAACTTGCTTTTATTTTACCCTAAATGCCCTCTGTTAAACCCCAAACTGGTTAAGCTGTTGTGCATCTAAATTTGATACTCTTTTTAAACTGTTCCCCATTCCCTCATCAAAAGGCCGACTAGCTTATGACATTTTTCTTATTATTAGTTACTTCTCTATCGCTGATAATTTGGTTATATTTAATCTTAGCCAGGGGACAATTTTGGCTATCTAACCAAAAAATTAATCCTGTCACTTCTCCCTTAACAAATTATCCAAAAGTCTCGGCAATCATCCCCGCACGAAACGAAGCCGACGTTTTACCTACCAGTTTAACTTCCCTCTTTAACCAAGATTATCAAGGAGAATTTTCGATTATTTTAATTGACGATCAAAGCAGTGATGACACGGGAACAGTTGCTCAAGAAATTGCCGATAAATATCATAAATCTTACCAAATAACTATTATTTCTGGACAACCTTTAGAGATAGGATGGACAGGTAAATTATGGGCAATGAAACAGGGAATAAAAGAGGCTACCGAGAAATTCGCTCCCGATTATTTTCTCTTCACCGATGCCGATATTGCCCACGCAGCAGATAATTTAACCCAATTAGTTACTAAAGCAGTACAGGAAAAACAAGCTTTAGTTTCCCTGATGGTGTTGCTACGCTGTGACAGTTTTTGGGAAAAGTTTCTTATTCCTGCCTTTGTTTTTTTCTTCGAGAAACTCTATCCTTTTCCCCTAGTTAATAATCCTAATTCCCCGATAGCAGCCGCCGCCGGGGGTTGCATTTTAATTCGCCGAGATATCCTAGAAAAAATTGGCGGTATTGAGATTCTTAAACAAGCTTTAATTGATGATTGTTCTTTGGCGATTGCGGTTAAAAAATATCTGCAAAATCACCCAGAAAATAACGAGAGTTCCATCTGGTTAGGATTAACAGAAAGCACCTATAGTCTCCGTCCCTATCCCGATTTAGCCAGCATTTGGAATATGGTAGCCCGCACCGCCTTCACACAACTAAATTACTCAACACTTTGGTTAATTGGCACAATTTTCGGGATGTTTTTAACCTATTTAGCCGCCCCCTTGGGTTTAATCTGGGGATTGGTCTTAAAAGAAACATCAATTATCATAATTAGCGCCGTCACCTTATTACTAATCGCCCTCTCCTATAGCCCGACTTTAAGACTATATAAATTATCCCCCCTGCGGGCTTTAACTTTACCCCTAATTGCCCTCTTTTATAGTTTAATGACCGTTGATTCTGCCCTGCGTTATTGGCGCGGTCAAGGGGGAGGTTGGAAAGGGCGAGTTTATCCTAATTAGGGTCTGCTGAATAATGGTAAAACCCTTTTAAAATAGGGCTATAGATAAGAACTCTTGCAAATTAATTATACCGCACAGAAAACGGGTTTCTCCGAGAAACCCGTTTTCTGCTCATGCAATAGGTGTGGTGCGTTACTTGCAACAAGGAAATAATTCCTAATTTTAAGGAAGTCCCAGACAATAGAACGCCCCCCAGTAACGATAATCCTGAAAAGGCACTGCGTCGGGAGCAAAATTGCCAAGCCACTTGATCAATTCGCCGATTTTCTGATAATTGGCTTGAGCAGCATTGACGTTGGGATCCTTAGTTTGGCGCATTTGTCGCCAAGTCTGGAAAGCCTGCTGATAATCGGCTGTCAAACGGTCCCGCCAGTCTTTTTGGCAAGTCTCCCGCAACGCTTGACGAGCCTGATGTAGAGCCGTTAAACGTTCCTCTCCGGCCCGCCGTGCGCGGTGGTACTCCCGCGAAAACAGCGCCGTAGCTAGATCAGTCACCGCCCAATGACTACTAATCACAGCACGAGCGCCCCCCAGCAGAAAGCCTGTACCTAAGCTGAGGGGTTCGTCCAGTAATTCCCGTCGCAGGTTTCCCTCTTCATCTCGGGAAGTGGCAAAACTGAGACCGGTTTCACAACAGGAGAGAAACACTTCCAACAATTCGGGGAAACGCCACAGGGGACTAAGTAAATCCCGGAGGGTGACTTTTTGCTCCCCGTCTAGGACGAGGTGGGAGTTGAGGGGATCATCGGGGCGGCTGGTGGCGTGGTGGCTGGAGAGCAAAGCCTGCACTTGTTTCAGCAATTGCAGATAAGAGTCGGGGGTGACAGTGCGCCCCTGTAGCCGCCGTTGGCGAGGCACATTCCAGGTTTGGGCGACCCACTCACACTCTAGGGGAGTATAGGGCAAATCCTCTGTGGTGTTTTCCACAATCCCCAGGGTGTCGGGAGTGGGTTGCGATCGCTCTTTGCACAGTCCGAGAATTTTCGTACTGGGGACAAACTGAAGGCGAAAGCGATCGCCCAGTAGTTGGCCTTGGGCGGTGGGTAGAAGGTCGAAGGGAATTTGGTGCAGGAACAGGTGGGGAATCAGGATTAACTCAGTGATGCCCTGGAGGTGCTGTTGGATGAGGGTGTCGAATTGCAGGCGGGTTGCCAGTTCTTGCAGACGAGTGGCCATAGCTTGGTGCCACTCATCCCGACGCTGCTGGCGGGATTGGGGGGTCTCTGCTTGATTAATCGCAATGTAGGGGATAACCCAGTTGACGATCAGCCAGTTTTGCAGGTCGTTGGCGGACTCCGGGGGATTGGGAATAGTGTGGCAGTTGACCCCTTCCCCGCCATCCCGGGAGGGGCGACGCAGGACAAAGATGTGGGTATGGGTGGCGGTGGTGTAGAAGCTGAGGAGGGCAGTCTGGGGAGATGGAAGCAGCGCCGTTAGCTCATCGAGTCGGGGTTGGGGTTGGGGTTGCTGAAGTTGGGCGGTGATGGCATCAAAGCGGTAGAGAGCGTCCCAGGCTTGACGTTCAGCGGCTTCGGCGGCGTAGAGTTGTTCTGTGACAAAGCTGGCGCGGGTGTTACCGATGGGGTAGGGTTGGGGTTTCTGGGTGAATCCGGGCTGGTCGAGGGGGTTTTGACGGAGTTGGGATTGGATCTGACGGCTATCCTTAACCTGCTGATACCAGGCTTGGATCTCTGGGGGAACGCGCCCATCGGCGTAGAGGTCGCCCACAGCGATCAGGTCGGCGAGGCGTTTGGAGCGGGAACGTTCGACGGTTCGCAGCGCCAGGGAGAGGTCGCCTTGGTTAACGGCGGCTTGGATTAGGTTTTCATAAACGCCGATGGACTCGCGGACAATCTCTTGGCGAAGGGCTTCACTGGTTGCCCAGGCGCGGCTTTGTTCAACGGCTTCCACGGCGACGGTGTAGCCTTCGATGGCAATGTCCCACCAACCCTGCTGGAAACCGAGATTGCCTAAGTTGCGCCCAGTTCTCAGGGTGTCAGCAGGTAAGAGAGCGGGGTTGAGAAAGGAAAGTGCTTCTCGATAATTGGCGATCGCCCGTTCTAGGTTGGCTACCGGCTCTTTCCCTAGTTCGGCTTGGGTGCGGTAGGCTACGCCCAGATTAGTGAGGGTTTGGGCTAAATCCCTTTCTAATCCGGGTTGGCGGCTGATGGTGGTGGCTTCGGTATAGGC
>NZ_JADBUB010000174.1:0-6797 GCF_020245865.1 Microcystis sp. M169S2 | reverse complement strand
TTTTTCTTTGTCAGTAAGGGTGTCAACAAGGAATATTACAAATTGTTAACCGAGTCTTGAAAGCCTTGTGCTACAAAGGTTTGAAATGTTAAGAAAGATGTGACTAAAGGACAGCTTATTAAGGGGGGATCCCCCCGCCTATCGGCACCCCCCTTATCAAGGGGGGCAGGGGGGATCGAACCTAAAATCCATTTTTAATTTAATTATAACCAGCTACTTAGATGAATTAGGGCGTTGTCAAATTGAAAGATGCTCCGAATCAGCTTGGAACTGAAATTACTTTGACTTGCCCTGAGCCAAGTCGAAGGGTAGCAAGGATTGCATTGCATCTTTTATATTCTGATCTGACAACGCCAGATTTTCTCCTGTATCTCTTACCTAAGACAGAGACTGTCAAAGAATAAAATTTTCCCAAGCTCTCAGATGAGTCCTCAATGGTTAGCCTATAGTAAAGACAGCCCCCCTGAGTTGATAACAAAACCCATGCAGAAATTGGTGGAAGTTTTAGCTGATAAACAAGCTCTGATCGCAAAATCTCTGGCGCTGGTTCTGGAAAAAATCACAACCAGCCTCGACCAACAGGAATATTTTACCATCGCTCTTTCTGGCGGTAGTACCCCGAAACCTCTCTACGAAGCTTTATCCTCTCAACCCCTCGACTGGTCAAAAATTCACGTTTTCTGGGGAGATGAGCGCTACGTTAGTCCCGATCATCCCGACAGTAATCAACGCATGGCCCGATTAGCATGGCTCGATCGCATACCGATCCCGGCCGCTAATATTCATCATGTTCCCACGGATGACCCCGATCCTCACCTGGCCGCCCAAAAATACGATGATCATCTCCGCCAATGGTTTGGGGTCAATTCTCCCGATTTTCCCGTTTTTGACCTGATTTTGTTAGGAATGGGCGATGATGGTCACACGGCCTCCCTCTTTCCCCACACGGCAGCTTTAACGGTGAGCGATCGCTGTATCACCGTCGGCGAGAAAGACGGCAATCCCCGCTTAACTTTTACCGTTCCCCTGATCAATCAGGCCCGTTGTGTGATCTTTATCGCTGCCGGCGAAAGTAAACGCCCCGCTCTACATGAGATTTTCTCTGCTTATGGCGACCCTTTCTCCTATCCTTCTCGTCTCATCCACCCCCCGTCCGGGGAATTATATTGGTTACTCGATGCGGCCGCTGGTTCCTCTTTTGTCTAGAGAATAGGGGGAATTGGGGGAATTTCAACTAAAACCCTAACACCCCAAAACCTTAATACCATTTTTCTTTATTCGCGTCACAACGAATGCAGGCTTGGCAAGCATTCGAGCGTGGATGTCTGTCATGGATTTAGAAATTTGGTATAACACCCCAACACCCCAACATCCCAACATCCCAACACTCCAACACTCAACCCCTAATCTGCTTTTTTACTTTTTCCTTTTTACTTTTTCCTTAAAAATGATCGTTTGTCCTAATTGCGAACATATTAACCCCGATGAGGCCAGTCAATGCGAGGCCTGTTATACCCCCTTACCGAGGATGTCTTCCTGTCCTAGTTGTGGGGCAACCATCCAAACTGATGCCACCTTTTGTGGTCAGTGTGGCTACAATTTACAGCCTAATTCTGCCCCCATGGTAGCAGCCGAGGCCGAATCGGAACCTGAACCTGAACCCGTCCCACCGGTCCCTACAGCCACCGGCGCCTCGATCGCACCTCCTCCTGTTGCCCCCCCACCGGTTCCGGCCGCCACCCGCTTGCAGACGGAAATGGCCAGTCTCCAGCACCTGCAAACCGATAGCAAAATTGAATTACCCCTACATCTATCGGTAATTCATATCGGCAAACCTAACGATCGCATTCCCCCCGATATCGATGTTTCCGGTTTTCCCGATTCTGACATCGTCTCCCGGGTTCATGGCGATATCCGCGTCGAAGGGGGCATCTATTACCTTGAAGACACGGGCAGCGCCAACGGAACCTACGTTAATCACAATCCCCTACCCTCCGGCAATCGTCATCGTCTTCGGGCAGGCGATCGCATTTCCCTCGGTAAAGGGGACAAAATGACTTTTATTTTCCAAATGTCCTAAAAGGGGTTAGGGTTTTAGGGTTTTCGGGTTTTAGTTGAATTCCCCCATTTCCCCACTTCCCCATTCCCCATTCCCCCATTCCCCCACTTCCCACTTCCCACTTCCCCACCGAAAATTATGCGTAAAAATTGGCAAATCGGCTCTTTATTGGGCATTCCTCTCTATATTGATTCCTCCTGGTTTCTGATTTTGGCTTTTGTCACCTTGATCAATGCCACCGATGCAGAAATTCAGTCTCTGGCCGGCCAGAGTTTCGGTTTAGCGTGGTTACTTGGTTTAATCATCGCTTTATTGCTGTTTATCTCGGTTTTACTCCACGAATTAGGTCATAGTTTCATGGCTCGCTCCCAAGGCATCCAGGTCAATTCCATTACCCTGTTTCTCTTTGGGGGTATGGCCTCGATCGAGCGAGAATCTCGGACTCCTCCAGAGGCCCTGCAAGTAGCGATCGCTGGCCCCCTCGTCAGTTTTCTCCTGTTTTGTCTCCTATCCCTAGCCAGTCACTTAGCCTATTTAAACGCTAATTTAACCTATATATGCGGTCATTTAGCGATAATTAACCTGTTTTTGGCTCTATTTAATCTTATCCCCGGTTTACCCCTCGATGGCGGTCAAATTTTAAAAGCAATGGTCTGGCAAGCAACTGGCGATCGCTGGAAAGGTTTACATTGGGCTGCGATCAGTGGTCAATTCATCGGTTGGTTGGGGATTATTTTGGGGATTTTCTTGGTTCTCTTGACGGCAGATGTGGGGGGTGCTTGGTTAGGATTAATGGGCTGGTTTATCCTCAGAAATGCCCGCGCCTACGATAATTTAACTAATTTACAGGAAAGTCTCCTCAATTTCACGGCAGGAGAGGTGATGAGCAGAAATTTGCGGGTTTTAAACGCCCATCAAACCCTAGAGGAATTCGCCCAAGAATACGTTTTAGACCAAGCAGCCGCCAATACTGCTTATTTTGCCGCTTCCGAGGGGCGTTATCGGGGATTAATTCGGGTGGCAGATTTACAGGCGATCGAGCGCAGTTCCTGGTCAGAAAAACAACTGCTTGATATTGCCCATCCCCTTGCGGAAATTGCCACTGTTGAGGAAAAAACCCCCTTAGTGACGGTGGTGCAGAAATTGGAAACTATCCCAGACCGCATGATCACGGTGTTAACACCGGCCTCCGCCGTAGCGGGAGTAATCGATCGCGGCGATATCCTCAAGGCAATTGCGATAAAATACCAACTTCCCCTAGAGGAAACGGATATTAAACGCGCTCGCGAGGGAGTTTACCCCAGTTATTTGCCCTTAAATGTCATTGCTGCCGCTCTTGACAAGAGTGAACGGCCAAAAATCGGCGAACCGTCCTTAATGTCCTGACGTAGAGAGGATGAACGATAATAATCTTGAATATGGCTAATGCGAAAATTTCCTCGCTGGTTAGTCTGCCACAATTTACCCGTTTCCACCTCTAAACAACTTAACCAACCTCTGCCGTAGGCCCAAGTATCGATACAAATGGCATGGCCGAGATTAATCGGTTTACCGCTTTTTTGGCTGGTATGGCCACAAATCATGGTTTTTCCCGAACTATGGGCGGCGGGATATTGAAATTTCTCCCAAAAGAGCTTGTATTCTGGTTGTCTGGCTAGGGGTAGATGGGGATCGAGACTAGCGTGAACAAATAAATGATTTGCAGTTTCGTAGCTATTTATACAGACTTTTCCTAAAAAATCCCAGTGGGATTCGGGAATTTTAATCAGGTGGCCTTCGCTATAGGATTTTAGAGTAGCTTTACCGCCTTTTTCTAACCAGAGACGCTGTTTGAGGGGGTTATGACGGGCTTGCAGCATAATAATCTCGTGATTACCTTTGAGGGGAATCAAATTTCCCTGTTTATGTAGGGAAATCAGGCGATCGATCACCCCTTTCGAGTCTTTGCCCTTATTAACGTAATCACCGAGGGTGATCAAAGTATCTTGCGGTTTGGGATTGACGATCTCTAGCAAGTGATCTAGAGCTTTTGAGCAACCATGAATATCGCCGATCGCTAAGGTTCGCATGAGGATTTGGTAGGGGATTAGGGCATAGGTAGGGTTTGCGGCAAAAAGTTTTTCGTGGGGGCAGGGTGTGGGGTGTGGGGTGTAGGCTTCGGCCGTGAGCTCAGCCGAACGGGTGTAGGGTTTTACCGATTTTGAGGTGGTCAGTTACCTAATTTTCAGGGAAAAAGTCCAGGAATTTTACCCCCGATCCCTCCAATGGTAGGCACTTTTTGAGGTCAAAAAAGTCTAAAAGCCTTATCAAACAAAGTTTTTAGATTTATTCAGCAAACCCTAGGTAGAGGTAAAAGTATTCAAGAAATCTGTTCACGACAAACAGCGATTATCGGTGATCTTGCTTAGGGTAACAAAAAGGCTTACAGTAAAATGTACCATAAATTATCAAATCTACTAAATTAATTAAGCTGTGCCGAAAGTTGTTATTGCAGGTAACTGGAAAATGCACAAAACCCAGAGAGAAGCTTTGGAGTTTTTGCAAGATTTTAAATCCCATCTAGAGGAAACTCCCGACGACCGAGAAGTGGTTATTTGCGCGCCTTTCACAGCTTTAGCTGTCCTCTCTAAAACCCTCCACGGCGGTCGTATTCGCTTGGGGGCGCAAAATGTCCACTGGGAAAAATCGGGGGCTTATACGGGCGAAATCTCGGCGGATATGTTAACCGAAATCGGGGTTCACTATGTGGTTATCGGTCACAGTGAACGCCGGCAATATTTCGGCGAAACCGATGAAACCGTCAATTTAAGGGTCATATCTGCCCAAAAACAAGGTTTAACCCCGATTATCTGTGTGGGAGAAAGTAAAGCCCAAAGAGATGCCGGAGAAACGGAAAAAGTAATTATCAAGCAAATTCAAGCAGGTTTAGTCAATGTTGACCAAAAAAACCTCGTTATCGCCTACGAACCCATTTGGGCGATTGGCACGGGGGAAACCTGCGAAAGCGAGGAAGCTAACCGCGTTATCGGTTTGATTCGGCAACAATTAGACAATCCCGAAGTAAGCATTCAGTACGGTGGTTCGGTAAAACCGGATAATATCGATGAAATTATGGCTCAATCGCAGATCAACGGGGCTTTAGTCGGTGGGGCGAGTCTAGACCCCGCCGTATTCGCTAGGATTGTTAATTATCGTTAATTGATTTCTGCTGCCATGACGCTATTTTCCAAAACCCCGATGCCTTCTATTTCCACCCGAACCTTATCCCCCACCTGCATCGGTCCGATTCCTTCGGGAGTTCCCGTTAAAATCACATCCCCCGGCAGCAGGGTCATCACTTGGGAGATATAAGCCACCAAGACATCGGGGGGAAAGACCATATCACTGAGATAACTGCTTTGTTTGGGTTCGCTGCCATCATTGAGAAAAGTGGTTAATTGCGCCCCGATACTCAATTCCCGGACAATCCAGGGGCCGAGGGGACAAAAACTGTCAAATCCTTTCGCCCGCGTCCATTGGCTATCTTTTTTCTGTAAATCCCTAGCGGTGACATCGTTAGCAATGGTATAACCCCAGATTTTGCTTCTGGCTTGGGCTGTGGTGCAGTTTTTGGCGGTTTCTCCCATAATTAATGCCAATTCTCCTTCATAATCCACTCTTTGGGATTGGGGCGGATAGAAAATCGTTTCACCATCGGCGATAATTGTCGTCGGTGGCTTGAGAAATAAAAGCGGTTCTTCCGGTACAGGTGTTCCCATCTCGGCGGCGTGGGCGCGGTAATTTTTGCCCACGGCAATAATTTTCGACGGGAAACAGGGGGCTAATAGTTGGTAGCTATCAGGTTCTAATTCTAGTTTGGTTAGTTGCCCTCCTTGCCAGGGAGGGGCATCAAAGACGGCAACGCTACGGTTTAGCTGTAACAGTCCGTAGAAGATTTGTCCTTGACGATGTTTCACTCGTACATAGCGTTGCGCCATATTTTTCTGGGAATGACTAGCGATCGACTCTCGGATAGTAGTATGATCATATATCCTTGCTTCTTTATTAAAAGCTAGAGAGTTATTAAAATCAATTAACCTCCGGTCTTGACAAAGAAGCCTTCTAGTCCATAAGGATTCTGAGATGAGCAATAACTACGAAACTCTTTACATTCTCCGTCCCGATTTAGGGGAAGAAGTCGTTCAGCAACAAGTGGAACGTTATCGGACTCTGATTAGCGAACACAGCGCTACAGACATTCAAGTTAAGGTGTGGGGTAAAAAACGCCTGGCCTATCCCATCAAAAAACTCAATGATGGTGTCTATGTGCAGATGAATTATCAGGCCAGCGGCAAACAAGTCGCCCCCATGGAAAGGGCCATGCGTTTAAGTGATGAGGTTATTCGTTATTTAACCCTAAAACTCGATCGCGTGGTCGCCCCCCCTGCCGATTTATCTCCCTTAACGGAAATTCCGCCCTCTCCTATCACCGAAGCAGTGGTGGAAGATGACGGTATCTCCGCTGAAGATTAATTATAGTCACAACTGTGTCGGATCAATGCCCAATTCGCGTAATCGGGCAAAAGCGCGATCGCGTTCTTGTTGTGCTTGGTCGCGCTCTTGTTGTGCTTGGTTGCGTTCCTCAAAGAGGGTTTCAGGGTCTTTAAATCGTTCCCCATTGGGATAAAAGACCTCTAAACCCTCTTCAAACATCTCAAACCGAATCCCTAGGATTGGGGAAGTCCAAGGAAAATTCAAG
>NZ_JADBUB010000173.1:0-4178 GCF_020245865.1 Microcystis sp. M169S2 | reverse complement strand
GTTTTTAAACGAAGTTAGCTGTGTACCCTTACAACAAGGGTTAAGACATTTACAAACAGCTTTCACTAATTTCTTTGCTGGTCGTACTAAGTATCCCAACTTTAAGAAAAAACATCAAGGAGGAAGTGCCGAATTTACCAAATCAGCCTTTAAATTTAAAGACAAACAAATCTATTTAGCCAAATGCACGGAACCCTTAGCGATTCGATGGTCAAGACAAATACCAGAAAGCTGTGAACCAAGCACAGTAACAGTCAGATTACATCCCTCAGGACGTTGGCATATTTCAATTAGATTTGATGACCCAACAATTAAGCCATTACCAGTAACAGATAAAGCCATCGGAATTGACTTAGGAATTAGTAGTCTTGTCATTACCAGCGATGGCGATAAAGTATCTAATCCCAAGCATTTTAAGAAACATTATCGGAGACTGCGAAAGGCACAAAAAAATCTTTCTAGAAAACAGAAAGGCTCAAAGAATCGAGAAAAGGCAAAAATCAAAGTAGCCAGAATTCACGCTCAAATCACCGATAGCAGAAAAGACCATTTACATAAGCTAACCACTCAATTAGTTCGTGAAAACCAAACGATTGTGGTTGAGAATTTAGCCGTCAAGAATCTGGTCAAAAACCCGAAATTATCTCAGGCAATATCTGATGTAAGCTGGGGAGAAATCACTCGACAATTAGCCTATAAATGCCGTTGGTACGGTAGAAATTACATCGAAATAGATAGATGGTTTCCCAGTTCTAAAAAGTGTAGTAATTGCGGGTATATTGCTGAGAAAATGCCGTTAAATGTTCGAGAATGGGACTGTCCAGACTGTGGGACTCACCATGACCGAGATATTAACGCAAGTAAAAATATTTTGGCCGCAGGGCTTGCGGTGTCAGTCTGTAGAGCGACCATAAGACCAGAACAGAGTAAATCTGTTAAGGCAGGTGCGAAAAATCCTTCGGGAAAGAAGCAGAAACCTAAATCGTGAGGTTTGGGAATCACCGTCCGTTTACGGCGGTGAGGATGTCAAAGAGTTCATTACCACGTCGGGCAAATTCTTTTTTGCTGTAGCGGGGTTGTCGAATTACCATATCCTTGACTTCGATTTCAACTCGGTTTAATTATTTTATCCTGTAACATGGCGAACGCACTTACAGCCGTCTGACTTGCGCTAAAGCCTCTTCGCCTGAAATTAGCTGAACAGAACCATTTCTCGCTTCATCGGAAATTTTGGGTCTGAAACCCCGCCGTTCTAGGTTGGCTTTACGTTAGAATTAAAAGGCCAGTCTCGAAAACCAAGTGGACGGCGCAGCACCGTTCGGCTGAGCTCACGGCCGAAGCCTTGAAAACTCGGCTTAGGGGGTTCCGACCAGAAAAGCTTGGCCGGGTAAAAAGTCGCGCGCAACAAGTACAAGAAGCTATAGGCGGTCAACGTACCGTGGGACACACGGAATCGGGCTTCTGAAATGGGGCGAAAGTCTGTGGACTCTGTGTAAGACAGTACATGGTTTTTTAACTGTGGTATGCGACGGTGGTGGAAGCAGAAACTTAAATCGTGAGGTTTAGGAATCGCCGCACTTTTAGGGCGGCGAGGATGTCAACTCTGCGTCCCTTAGCTTCAACAATCCACATCGACTCAATCGGAACTTTTTCCATGTACATGACCACTATTGCACGAGTACAGCAAGAAAAGTTAACGGGTCTATCCATTGCTGGACAAGGGTTTTCGGCTCTTGTAGTAGATATGTATGGGGAGAAGTTCAGGTATTTTAGGTGGGAATTGGTTCACCAGGACGCAAACTAGACCATTTACCAGTTTCGCGTAAAAAGCTGTCGCAACCCACCACATCCCATTCCATTTCGATATAATCTTCCTTGGTGCGAATGTTAACGTTAATAGAAGGGTTCTTCGCTTCAAAGTCCGGTGTCTCGGTGAGATGACGTTCCTGATGTTGTGTTTCTACGGCATGATAGGTGAGACAGCGATCAACAAAATAGCAGTTAATACAAATACACATAGGTTTAACTCTATAAGTCTTTTCCGTTAATCTAGCTCAGTCTCTCCCCAAATGGGGCCGGTCAAAATTATATTTTTGTAAATTTATCTTCTCGATGTCTTGTCAAAAAAACCTAGATAGTTTAGTTAAAGAAGTTTTTGCGATTAATCAGCAAGAATTGCCAGAAAATGCTTATTTAGTCGGTGGTGCTGTGCGAGACGCTTTATTAAACCGTCAGAAAGACTATATTGACCTAGATTTTGTGGTTCCCGAAAAAGCGATCGAAATTGCCCAAACTATTGCCCATCAGTATAAGGCCGGTTTTGTGGTTTTAGATGCCGTTCGTCAAATTGCTCGCGTCGTTTTTCCGCAGGGGACCCTTGATTTCGCACAACAGGAGGGAGAATCTCTAGAAATAGACCTAAAAAGACGGGATTTCACCGTTAATGCTCTCGCTTATAATCTCCACACCCAAGAAATTTTCGATCCTTTAGGGGGATTAAAAGATTTAGGCTGCCAATCCCTGCGGATGATTTCCCGCGAAAATCTCCAAGATGATCCCCTAAGATTATTAAGGGCCTATCGACAAGCGGCTCAATTGGACTTTGAGATCGAACCCCATACCCGTGCAACTATTCGTTCTCTTGCCCCTTTATTGCGCCGTGTAGCCGCCGAAAGGGTACAATCCGAGTTGAATTACCTTTTGCTCAATTCCCGTGGCAATAAATGGCTAAAAAGTGCCTGGGAAGATGGCCTATTATCTCTCTGGTTGCGTCGGATTACCCCCGCAAAAATGGAGCGAGTTATGGGGGTGGAAGCGGCAGCGGGATTTTTAGAATCTTTGTTACCGGAAAACTTTATCTTTTCCCCTTCTCAGTTACAGTTGACAAAATTGGCCCTATTGGTATCGGATATTTTAGCAGAAGCGGAAAAAGAGTTAATCGATCTCAAGTATTCCAGGGGGGAAATTCGCACGGTAATCACGGTGATTAAGTGTTTACCTCCTCTCAAGGAGCCAGATAATTTAAGTCTGCGGGAACAGTATTTTATTTATCTAAATACGGGAAAAGTATTTCCTATCTTTGCTCTTTTTGCTTTATCAATGGGGATTAACAAAAATATCGTCGCTTCTCTGTTGACTTCCTATCTCGATCCCGATAATATTATCGCCCATCCCCGACCTTTATTAAGGGGCGATGATTTAATTAACCATTTACACCTGAAACCTAGTCCGATTATTGGTAAGTTATTAACTGAGGTACAAATTGCCCAAATTGAGGGACAAGTCACAGTTTTTCAGGAGGCGATCGATTTTGCTAAAAAGTTGTTATAAGTAGCTGGTTATAATTAAATTAAAAATGGATTTTAGGTTCGATCCCCCCTGCCCCCCTTGATAAGGGGGGTGCCGATAGGCGGGGGGATCTACCCTTGATAAGGGGGGTGCCGATAGGCGGGGGGATCTACCCTTAATAAGGGGGGCATCTGACAACTTTTAACGCCTACCTACTTAGCAATTGTTCACAGTTTGGAGAGTTTTGTCTGTTAATCAGAGTTTTAGATTCGGATTGAGTCTCAGGGTTTCGACTTATCCAAAACTCAGATTATCCAAAACTGAGATTTATTTAGTTTTAAGCTGTGAAGATTGGGGAGCGTTTTCTCCTTCTACGACCAAAGATTTCACATGAGAACCTTGAAACTTTTCCATATTGCTCACTCGCCACATAGCCAGGGGAAAAGTAATGGCAAATAAACCAAAAAGTCCCACTAATATCCAGACGATATCGTGCATTTTACGCGAGGAAACCTTTCTAACTTGAGCGTTCATTTTGTCACCTCCTAGGCTTTAAGTTAAGGGTAAATAGGGAAATAGTGGATGCCATGACATGGCCGTGGCGGCAATCATGAGGGCAAAAAACCAAAAGAGAATGGTCTTAGCTTTTATCTGGCGATCTTTCCAAAGATAATGCAGTATCGGCCAACTGACCAACCAGCCAATTAATAACATCGTTTCTTTGCCGCTATAACTGCCGATATTGCCCCACATTGGCTCTTCTAGGTTCTGTGTGAGCATGGTATAATAGTAACACAGAACAGGAGGTGGGTTATGTGGATAAATTTTGATCAACTCCTCGATTTACCAAATGTAACAGTGGTCAATTATCAAAAAATTGATGAGACAAT
>NZ_JADBUB010000172.1:0-3779 GCF_020245865.1 Microcystis sp. M169S2 | reverse complement strand
ATATTTCGGATACTTTCATCAAGATACAGAAATCGCAGACGGCGATTTGGTCTGAGATTGAATTTGATTGCTGGTATCTACAATTACGAACTTCGTTACCGACAAAAGGATATATCTTGATTACTTTTGCAAGAGATCTATAGTAATATTGCCCTTAGTCAAATTCGTTATGGTGACGTGGTAATTCTCAATAAAATAGATCGAGTCAGTGGCAAAAAATTAGATGATTTAGAAAAGTTTATTCGTCGAGAAAAAGAGGGTATAAGACTCCTAAAAAGTAGTTATGGCCAGGTTCCTTTGGGTTTATTGTTAGATCTAGGTTTAACTAAAGAAGAATTGTATAAAGTCCAGTTGAGAGACTTTCAAAAAAATCGCCCAAGCTTCAGTAATAATCAATCTCCTGAAGACTTTAATTTTGTCTCCTTTGTTAGCGATAAACCATTTAATCTAGATAAAATTGAACCTTTTCTCACGGAAAAAATGCCGATAAATGTTTTTCGAGCTAAAGGGATTCTCTGGTTTCAACAAAGCGATTTAAAACATATTTTTCAATTGAGCGGTCCTCGTTACGATCTGCAAGCGGTAGAATGGGATACATCTCCTAATAATCAGTTAGTTTTTATCGGCAGAAATTTAAATAAAGAGGAAATATTGACACAACTAAACGAATGCTTGGCTAGTTCTCAAAAAATTAAAAAGGACAAACTATGAATAGACCTCTTGCAGAAATCAAAAATCGTTGTTAGGGTTAGGAGTCAGTAGCCAGTAGTCAGGAGAATTAAGAATGAATAATAATCAATTAAATAGTCTATTTACACATTTTATGCGATTTTTTGCTGTTTTTGAACTCTCAAAAATTAATTATGCAAGAACTCTAATGATTTATGGATAAAAACTTTAAAATTTAACGAACCCTCGATCCAATGGTTTTACATCTCTTTGTTCTCCAAGTTCATTATCGCAAACCCTTGCACTTTACGGAAGCGGCGATCACAATTAAAAATGATGGGAATTACCTTAGTTGATTTACCGGATGGACAAAGCCAATGGTATCCTAGAGAAAAGAGCCATAACCATGATTAATATCCCAAGAAACCGCCAATTTTTCCCAAAATAACCTTACTAAGTCTAGAGGATTGGTTAAGGAAGATTACTTGCCCCAATCTAACTTATGCTAGAATGATTATCATTACCACAATAAAGAAGGAGCAAAATGATTATCGTGGTGACGGGGGGTATAGCTGCGGGAAAAACCCATTGGATTCGCCAACAAATCGCCCAAAGCAAGCAGCCAAGTCTATATTTTAGTCCCCAGACGGAAACTTTTCCCATTGATCATCTCACTTTACAGAATGACTTTCCCCAGTTGTCCTCTATTTCTAGGGAAGAAGAAGACCTTTTGAGCAGTTTATCCATGGAAAACACGATCTACATGGAAGTACCATGGCATTTAGACACGCA
Organism: Microcystis sp. M169S2; assembly: GCF_020245865.1. Taxonomy (NCBI): domain Bacteria; kingdom Bacillati; phylum Cyanobacteriota; class Cyanophyceae; order Chroococcales; family Microcystaceae; genus Microcystis; species Microcystis sp. M169S2. The sequence goes on along the minus strand of NZ_JADBUB010000172.1, from coordinate 2,318 downwards.
ATCCCTCGAAAGCTTTCTAAAACCCCTCAATTGTCATCGGGTAGCGATTACGTCTCCAGAAGAAGAAATCCCCGAAGGACAAGTTCCCGTCGATGAAATTGTCATCAGTCCCGTCAAAACAACAATAAAAGGTGATCAATGGTTAAAAAAACGAGAAATACAGATTTATAGAGCCGTTTTAACGGGAGAAGTCCTCGATTTTTCCAGTTTAACCACCTTTTGGACAGAATTAACCCAAGGAGCCTATGGGGAAGTGCTGCGGGTTAAAAGTATCTTCGATATCATCGACGGTCAGTGTATTTATGGGGAATTTATGGATGAATGGCCAGAAAAAGACTTTCAAAGCTTAAATTTCCCCTTAAATCTCGATGGGAGACCGAATCGCTTTAGTGGGATTGAAATCGTCGGTCGCAATCTTGATAAACCGACAATTGCCGATACCCTGAGTGATTGTTGTCTGTCCGATGAGGCACTTTTTTATTATCAACAACAATTTCAAGAATCTTTAGAGCCAGAAATGGAGTTAATCTGATGAAAATAGCCGTTTTATCCTGTATTCATGGCAATATGCCCGCTTTAAATGCTGTTTTGCAAGATTTAGACCAACAGGGTTGTCAAGAAATCTACTGTTTAGGGGATTTAGTTGGGTATGGACCCCATCCTAACCAAGTGGTGGAAAAAATCCGTCAACTGGGGATTACCACGGTACAAGGGTGTTGGGATGAGGATATCGTTGAGGGATTAAATGCCTGTGAGTGCAGTTATCCGTCGCTTTTAGCAGAAAAACGCGGTAGATTAGCTCATGAGTGGACAAATCAAATAATCACCCCAGAAAACCGTAATTATTTGTCAAAACTGCCCGAAATTTTTAAGCTAGATCACCTCTGTTTTGTCCATGGTAGTCCCCAAAGTAACCATGAGTATCTTTTAGCCGAAATGGACGCTTTTACGGCTTTAGAACGGGTTTTATCGGTAGATACAGAGGTTTTATTCTGTGGACATACCCACATCCCCTACATTCGCACTCTCGACGAGGGAAGCTTGCAAATAAAAGTGTATCAACCCGATGGGGAACAGTCGCGGCAATTTACCACACCGGTTAAACGTATCATCAACGTGGGATCGGTGGGAGAACCGCGTCACGGTCGTCCAAATGCCACCTATGTGATTTACGATCGAGAAACGGCAGCGGTACAACTGCGAGAAGTGGCCTATAACTATCAGGAAACCTGTCAGGCTATTTTAGAATCGGGTTTACCTCCTATTTTCGCTTGGCGATTGGCTAAGGGTCTAGAATATGCGGAAAAAGCCGATGATCCGACTCATGTTTGCGAACGTTAATTTGTGATAAATCAAGAAATTATGTGGGCGATTTTAAGCGGTATTCAAGGCAATTTACCAGCCTATCAAGCGGTATTGGAAGATATTCAGCAACGGTCAGTTACTGTAGAAAATTTATATATTTTAGGAGATTTTATCGGTGTTAATCCCGATAGTGAAATGCTGGTAGAACAAATACGTTATCCCACTAAAAATAACTTATATCCGCAGGTTTGTCGGGGATGGTGGGAAGAACAATGTCTAATTTTACACAGTTTGGGAGCCACAGGAGAACCGACGGAATTAATCCATAAACATGGAATTGACAGCACTAAACAACTCTGGGATGCAGTTTCTTTAGAAACAGTGCAATGGTTACGAAATCTCGATTTTGGTTTTGTCGAGTTGGATTGTTTATTAATTCATGGCAGTAGTGTCAGTGTTAGTGAAGAATTAACCCCCGATACTCCCCCATGGCAAATTTTAGATCGACTGCAACGGGTGGGAGTTAATAATCTATTTTGTGGTCGTGCGGGAAAAGTTTTTGATTATTCTTTACAGTCCGCTAATTTAACCAGCACTGTTACTACTTTAGATAAACGGCAACCAAGTCAAACTTTGACGATTCAAGATAAGCGTTTAATTGGGGTTGGTAGCGTTGGTAAAGAATTAAATAAAGCAGTTTACACTCTCTATAATCCTAGTAATAATTGCGTGGAGTTTAGAACCGTACCTTATTAATCTTTCAGAGATTAATTAAATATTAAAGATTAATTTAAGTAGGTAGGCGTTAAAAATTATCAAACACCCCCCTTATCAAGGGGGGATTTATCTTCAATTTAATTAGGGTTTGCAGCAAAAAGTACGGGCGAAGCATTCGGATAGAAAATCTACGGTTTCACCGATAGGTTATTGCCCGAATGCTTCGCCCCTACAGGACGCGGGCCGATGAAGACGCAAGGTTTGGAAGCACAATTCTCTCAAAATCTTGCACCTGT
>NZ_JADBUB010000171.1:0-13028 GCF_020245865.1 Microcystis sp. M169S2 | reverse complement strand
TGCTAATAAACATAGCAAAATTATAGATGATTTCCTGACCTAAGATCACATTTTATTCTTTTTTCCACTTCAATCTAAGAATTGAGAAAAAAGCAAAACCTTATATTATACCATAAAAAAATTATGCAAGAGGTCTATTGTGCCAAGAAAGTGAGGTGAATAAATGCAAAGAAATGTCTTGTGAACGAAGAAGCGAAAAAAGTTGTTTAGAATTGAAATGTTTGAATCAAAAGAAACAACCGTCCAAGAGAGGAGACTAACAATGGGTATCAGCATTAGTATCGTTGCGGGTCAAGATAAATCGGCATCAAGCGTCAACGCTTCGGGAAGCGTACAGCATGTTATTACTGACGAGGAGAGAACAACATTCAGTCTTGGGGATAAACAACTCAAGGATGCTGTCAATGCCTACTTCGGTAAAAGCCCAAATGATGCGTATCTTCATAGCCCGACGCCATGGAATGACCTTTATAAGACGTATGGTTGGCCGCAGGTTCAAATGGTTCTGGTTGTTCAAAGTGCCGAGATCCTTGGCATCACATCAGAGCCGGTAATAGTCAAAACTCAGGAATTCTCTAATAACAGCAGCAAAAAGGGTATCTTCAATGTTGGTATATCGGATCAAGTAAATGACACGGTATCGTCTAACTGGAGTACGGGAGGCACACTTCACGTCGAACAAATGATCAAGTACGAGATTGGTTTTCTCGGTACTGGTGGCGGAGGTGAAACTACATTATCGTACGAGCAGTCGTGGGGAATAGGGGGACAAAAATCAAAAGAGGTTCAAGTGGGTTCAACAAGTGGTGTGTCCGTAGAACTTGAGCCTGGCGAGACTATTGTAGCTGAACTCTCTGCCAGTCGGGGGGTGATGAAAGTTAGAGTTCGATATAACGCCTACCTGATCGGGAGTACAGCGGTAAACTATAACCCCACGTACAAAGACCACCATTTCTGGAGTTTAGGCATTGGCGGTGTAATGTCAGCAGCAGGCATCTCTAATTCTGTGCAATCGACTGAGGACATAGAGATCGGCTATTACTCCAACTCGAAGATTGAGTTGAAGGACAAGAAAACGAATGCATTGAAGGCATCTTTTATGTCGACCGACGTGCCCGGTCACTAGAGCTTTCCGCCCAACAACCGGTTACAGCGGACGGCGCGGAGCGCCGTCCGCTGAACCGGACCGTTAGCTGGCTTCACACCGAGTCTTTCAATATGGTCGATGAGTGTGAAATCACCCCCGAAGTGATCTCCTGGGGCATTGGTAAAAAGGCAACCGACTGGACGGATTAAGATGACTCAGGTGGGCTAGATGATGGGGCGTGATTTCTCAGATCGCTGATCGCGTAGGGTGCGTTCCCTAATGTGGCTCCTACCGCTCCACTAGCAGTAGGCTAATCTGGCTAACACGCTTTTGAGCGTGATATACGGAAAATTTCCGCATAATCAATAGAGCGATCGCTGATCTTGTAGGGTGCGTTCCCTAATGCAAGTCCCACTGATCCAGCGATCAATTTTGGGGAACGCACCATGCCCATTGATTAAAGCTGTGGGTTTAAGTGCGATGCCGCTCTTGTGGGACCAGTTGGGGAATGTTAGCAAAGATTCCCGATGTTTAGGTTAAAATAGAGGGCAAAAGTTGCCACAGGGTCAAGCCAATGACAATCCATCAACCCCGCTATAGCAAAGAAGAATTTGCCCAACGTGGCGATCTGATTTATCAAACTCAAATACGTCCACAAGTCGAATTGGGTAATCAGGGCAAAATTGTAGCAATTGACCTTGAAACTGGCGACTTTGAAATTGATACGCGTGAAATACCTGCTTGCAATAGACTCGAAGCCCGTCACCCAGATGCTCAAATCTGGATTGTTCGAGTCGGTTCTCGCTATGTTCGCCGATTTGGTGGACGTACAAAGAGATTAGTATGATCGCAGGAATCGTTAACGCGGATTTTGAGGCGATTATTTCACTTTCGATATGTGACTCTGAAGGAAATATTTACGCGCAAGATGCGATCGTTGATACAGGTTTTAATGGTTGGCTTTCATTGCCACCAGACCTAATCGATCAGCTAAACCTGAAATGGAAAAGACGAGGACGCGCTATTCTTGGTGATGGTAGCGAATGCGTTTTTAATGTCTATGAAGCCGTCGTAATTTGGGACGGAGATTATTTAACCATACCAATTGATGAAGCTGATTCCGAACCTCTAGTTGGAATGTCATTAATGGAAGGCTATCAACTCACAGTTCAAGTATTTGAAGAAGGCAGCGTAGAAATCCGTAAAGTAAGTGTCGTCTAACACTGCGTTGGAGCCGACTTTACAAAAAATACCTGCAAAAATTACAGATTGTCTGCGGCGGCTCAATTAGAACGTTATGCCGCGTCAAAACCGCAAAGGAGGTTTATTATGGCTGAATGATTAGCAGTTGATGTTTCGAGAACTGGGGCGTTGGCTCCCCTTGCTTTTTTTGTGCGCTACTATGGAATTAAATGATTAAAAGCTAAGACTGCTATGGCACTGGCATCGAATGGACAAACAGCTATAATCCGCACAGAGCGAGGGCTTACAATTGCGGATACTCGTATTACTCTGTATGACGTAATCGATTATCTCAAAGCTCAGTATCCACCCAAGTTTATTCGTGATGCCTTCAATCTTACAGATGCTCAGATTCATGCTGCCCTTTCCTACATTGAAACACATCGAACAGAAGTGGAAGCGGAGTATCAGGAGGTTTTAAAGACTGCCGCAGAAACTAAACAATTTTGGGAAGAGAGGAATCGCGAACGTTTTGCTCGGATCGCTGCTACTCCTCCTCGTCCAGGCTATGAAGCGGTTAGAGCTAAACTTCAGGAACGGAGAGCAAAGCGGGAAGCGAAGAAGCAATGATTGTTCTGGCTGATTACAACTTGAATCGGCAGGCAATTCTGATCTCTGGAAGTCTTGTTGTTAGCGGGTTATTAGATCTCGCTCTAATTCGGTTGAGGACATTTGAAGACGTTGGCTTACCCGCAGACAGCAATGATCGAGTAGTTTGGAGATTTGCCCAAACCAACGGGATGCTCTTACTTACGGCAAACCGGAATGCGAAGGGTGAAGACTCGTTGGAACAAGTAATGCGTGAAGAAAATCAACCGACTTCATTTCCGATCATTACGATTGGCGATCCGGATAGGGTCAATGAATCTGACTATCGAGAACGCTGCGTTGAAAGGCTTGTAGAAATTGTGATCGATATCCAAGACTATATGGGGGCTGGTCGGTTGTTTATTCCATAAGGTGATTGGCGCATTATATCTGTTGGTGACACGGCATAACAACCCCAATGCACTCCGACCGACGAAAGGTTATCGGTTAGAGTTCAAGGTTATCTGCGGCGGGTGATTGGGAACGTTAGCCGTAGGGTGCGTTCCCTAATGTGGCTCCTACTGCCCCACTAGCAGTAGGCTAATCTGGCTAACACGCTTTTGGGCGTGATATAGGAAAAAGTTCTGGCGATCGCGCCTAAATGGGGTGAGATGCCGAAAGTTGACCCATATCATTACTTTTAGGAGTGTTATACAGAAAATTTCCGTATAATCAATAGTTAGGTGCTGGTCTTAGGAAAGATTATAATGTTGAGATATATGTACATCATGGGTCATGCGAATACTTGCTCAATCATCTTCAGTTATTCCTTGTTTAGCACTTCTCTATTGGATTTCAGCTAATCAACCTGTTCTTGCACAACAAAGTCAAACAACATCAGTAGATACTAAATCAATAGAAACTACGTCACCTCTTGATAATCAGAAAAAGGAGCTTGAGATACAGAAGCTTCAACAGGATATTGAGACAATGTCTCGTGACAGAGAAAAACAAGATCTTGAAATCAGAAAGCTCCAACGTGAAATTCAAACGCTTTGGATGCGTCCATTTTTAGATGTTTTTCCGGTACTATTTGCTTTGGTGGCGGCGCTACTTTCTCTTTGGAGTGCGCGTCAATCGCAAGAAAGCAACAGAGAACAGAACAAACAAAGAAATCAAGATCGAATTGCAAATTTATTGGAACAACTGGGCAATGAAAATAATGGTGTCAGGATAGCTACAATTCAAGTTTTGAGTGAGTTTCCAGATACTCATAAGTTTCTTATAAACCTTATCAAGTACGAAACAGATCCACATATTCTTGATTCAATCAATACTTCTATAAGTAAGTATCCCACAACAGCTTTAACTGCACTACTAAAAGAAACGAAGTCTATTCGCCAGCAAATATATTCATGTATTGCATCATTAGAAGTCGTTCAAGAGACAAGACAAGAAATCTCCAAACTGTTTAACATTCACATAGCAGAATTAAACCAATGGCTTGACTCGCCTGATGGTCAACATAGCAAAGCTTATTTTGAAGCAAAACGAAAGTTCTTGCAGACATCCACTCAATTAGAAAAGAAGAGTATCTTAGAAAGAACTAATATGCTTGTAACTGCTCACAGGAACCTTCTCAATTCAATAGAAAAGGTGATTGAAAGTTTTACTGTCTTAGTGGGGGGAGGATTCTCTATTGAGAATGCTTATCTTCCAAATATATTTTTTGATAAATTAAATTTATCAAATTGGTCATTTATTAATTGTGATTTACGAGGTTCTAGTTTTCGTAATTCCGAGTGCAATAAAATCACTTTTAAGAACTGCCTGCTTGATCAAGCACGGTTTGATTCGGCAAGACTCAACGACGCCGTCTTTAGCGGCAAAACATCTTGCCAGAACACATCATTTAAAACCGCCATCCTAGTTCGATGCACCTTTCAATCATGTGATGCTAAGAAGGCAAAATTTACGGGTGCAAAAATACAAGAAGCTAAATTTTCAGGAGAGAGTGAGGATGAAAAAGCCGATTTCAATGGAGCGAAATTTATCAACTCTGTTGGCAAGAAGACTGTTTTTAAAAACATCAGATTGCAAGGGGCAGATTTCTCAGGTGGAGGAACCATCCTCAATGAAGCTAAGTTTCATTCTGCTGAATTAGATGGTGCCAAGTTAAATTCACTGCAGGCTCGGCGTTCAGAGTTCAAAGATTCAAAATTTGCAGGCAACGATTTTCAGAACGCCGACTTTAACGAGGCAACATTTTCAACTGTTAGTTTTCAGAAGGTAACTAGCTTCACTGGATCAAAATTTGCTAGGGCTACACTGACAGATACAGATTTTGACAATGAATCTGAAGCATTTTCTCAATACATTGATCAATCTAAACAAAAGACAGAATAATCATCAAGGAAATGTTTTCTGGAAAAATAATTTAGTTGAGGAAATATGATATGGACATCAAGAAACTGTTTGAATCGGTCTTGAATGGAAATATAGACTTGCCTGATGTAGAGAATTGGGTGAAGTCTGAAGAAGTAAATTTTCAACGCCCAGATATAAAGACTGGTTTGGATCAATTCTCTGAAAATGATTTAGATCATCTCATAGATAAATATTCTGATTGGGAGATTCGGGTGAATGAGTGCGATCGCCGATCACATAGTGGATTGTTTTAGCTAATTTGGTGTATTAGAAAAATGCTAGAAATTCTATAATCTAAGACTTTAAGCCGAAATCTATTGCCCTATTTTAGCTGAAACAGTCCAGTAGGGTGCGTTAATTAAATGTAACGCACCACCCACGAGATATATTAAAAATAGTATGACCGCCATCGCTGTAGGGTGCGTTCCCTAATGTGGCTCCTACTGCTCCACCAATAGATTTTTGGGGAACGCACCATGCTAGAGGATTATAAAAATATCCGCCGTCGCACTCCAGCCCATCGCGGCTGAGTTCAACCGTTATCGAGAAAAATAGTTAAATCCCGTCAAATTCCCCTAAAACTTTCACTTCTGGTTCTAACCAGAGGGACCAGCGATCGAACACTTGTTCCTGCACATGACGAATTAAACGCAGAATATCCGAGGCTTTTGCTGAACCAATATTCAGGATAAAATTAGCGTGTAATTCTGATACTTGCGCCCCACCAATTTGATAACCTTTTAATCCCATTTCCTCAATTAAAGCCCCAGCATATTGCGGTTTAGGATTGCGGAAAACACTACCACAACTAGGACGATCATAGGGTTGGGTACTTTTGCGATGGCGTAAATTATGGGTAGTAATTGCCATTATTTCCTCGCGATTATCGGTAGCTTCTAACTGAAATGTAGCTTCGATAACTAAACGTTGATCCCCTTGCAGAGAAGAACTGCGATAACTATAATTTAAATCTTCTTTGCTTAAAGTTTCTAACTGACCATCGGGATTTAATACCAGCGCCCGCACTAATCGATCCGCCACACAGGAGGTATGCGCCCCCGCATTCATCACCACAGCACCCCCCACCGTCCCGGGGATACCCACCGCCCATTCTAAGCCCCTCCAGCCCCTTTTTGCCGCTCTCCAAGCTATTTTTGGCAGGGGTTCCCCTGCTGCTGCTGTAATCGTAGCAGTTTCGGCATCAAAACAACTCGATCGCAGATGGCGAGTATTGAGGACAAGTCCGGGTAAACCTCGATCGCTGATCAGTAAATTTGAACCAGCCCCCAAAACATTCAAGGGTAAATCTTGCGATCGCCACCAAGCGAACACTTCTCTTAATTCCTCTAGATTAACTGGTTCGGCATACCATTGCGCTCTTCCCCCCACCCGGTAGGAAGTGAAATCAGCTAGAGAAACAGAGGTTTTAATCATAGGTTTTTAGGGGGTTGGGGAGCATTTTCAGTAATCAGTAAACATAATAACTGATAACTAATAACTGATAACTGATTACTGATAACTGAATCCTATACTCTAACTGCTAATTGTTCGCGGTAAAGAGAGAGCATTTCGGGGATAACTTGATTGAGATTGCCGGCGCCGAGGAACATGGCTAGATCCCCTGGTTGGAGAATTTCTAGCAGGAATTGACCTAAAGAACTCAATTCGGGGTGATAGTAGGCATTTTTATGGTGTTTTCTCACCTGTTCGACTACTTGCTGCCCGGTGACGTGATCGATATTCACTTCCCCAGCACTATAAATATCCGTTAAGACTACCACATCGGCGGAACTGAAAGCGGAGCCGAATTCCTCTAAAAAGGCAGTGGTGCGACTGTAGCGATGGGGTTGGAAAATAGCGATCGAACGTTGGTACTGTTTGCCTTCTACCTTCAATTTTGCCGCCGCTAACGTGGCTAACAATTCGCTAGGATGGTGGGCATAATCATCAATAAAAGTAATGCCGTTTGCTTCTCCCTTGTGTTCAAAACGGCGTTTTGCCCCGGCAAAAGTAGCGATCGCATCGGCAATAACGGCAAATTCTAAACCGAGATAACGTCCGATGGCAACCACTGCCAAAGCATTACTAATATTATGTTGCCCCGGGATTTTCACTTCCATTTGTCCCAGATAACTGCCTTTTTCCCAGACGGAAGCTTTCATCATTCCCTGTTCATAGATAATCTCGCTGACGGTGTAATCGGCACCTTTTTCGGGATCGAGACTATAACTGATTGTCGGACGGAAATGCTCGGCGATCGTGTCACAATCTAAACAAGCGACTAAAATCTGGCACTGATGGGCGAATTCATGGAAAGTATCGATAACTTCGCTTAAATTATGGTAATGATCCGGGTGATCTAGCTCAATATTAGTGATTACGCCGATTTTCGGGGCGTGCTTGGTTAGGGAACCATCGGACTCATCGGCCTCTGCCACTAAAAAACGACCTTGACCAAGACGAGCGTTACCTTCCCAAGCGTCCACCTCACCACCGACAATGATCGTGGGGTCTAATCCCGCTTCTAACAAAACGTAACCGATTAAGCTGCTAGTGGTGGTTTTTCCGTGGGTTCCAGCAACGGCGATACTGTCATAATCAGCGATTAAAGCTGCTAAAACGTCGCTACGGTGAAAAATTGGGTATCCTAAGTCTCTGGCCGCTTGATATTCCTTGTTATGGTCATTAATCGCCGTGGAGCAGATTACTTGCGGAACCGTTTGGCTACTGTTTTGAGGGCCAGGAGAATGAAATAAAGCTAAATTATTTGCCTCTTGACGGTGGAAAATCTGCGCTCCCGCTCCCTGTAGCCGTTGGGTGATATGAGTAGGACGTAAATCGGAGCCAGACACGGGTAAATTGCGCTTGGCTAAGATATAAGCGAGGGCTGACATCCCAATACCGCCAATACCGATAAAATGGAAAGGTTGGCCGTTAAAATTAACTTTTTTCACTGTTTTCACTCCTCAGACCCACAATTATATAAGTTTTAAACTCGATCGGTAGTAAAGTCAACCTCATGATAGGGGCATTTGAGCAGAATTCCAAAGTGTTGCCCAGTCACCTTGCACAATCCTTGACGCAGAATTAAAATTTTTTCTCCCAATTCCTTTTTTTACCCAGCTTTGCCAAACGTCCTAAAAATCGGTAAAACCCTACACCCCACAGGCTGCCCCCACGAACCTAATTAGGGCAGCCATTCCAGTAAAATTCCCACGGAGCTATCTTTACGAGCGCGGGAATTTTGGGCTTGAATATCGGCAGCTAAACGTAAATTAGAGGTAATCGCATAACCAAGGGAAAGAGTAGTTAATCCCACCTCGTTATCACCACCGGGGGAGATAAAACTCTGACTAACGGTGATATCTGCCGCCCCCGTGCGAGAAAGGGCTAATTTGAGCTTTAATCCTAAGTTAAGCCCATCGGTGCTGTAATTTCCCGTTTGAATGTAACGATAGCCCACCATGGGAGCTAGATTGACATAATCACCCAAAGGGAGGAGATAGTATTGTAAATTTCCTCCTATTGCCGTCCTTTTGCCGTTAAAAGCCGTCTGATAATCGCCGCTTAGGGTTAAACTGGTTTGACCGAAAAACACATCTTCTACCCCCAAAATCACGCCACTGGAATTATCGCTAGAAGGAAACTCTGCATATCCCAAGCGGATACGCGTGCGAAAACTGGGATCGCGGCGAATATCTTCGGCGATATCGGGTATTTTTTCTAACCAACGCTCTAAAACCGGACTTTCTTGCCGAATTTTCGGATCTAAGTCTAAATCCGTTTCTGCCCACACAGCACCACTCGCCCCCCATAATAAACTAAGGGCGATCGCATTTACAGAACAGCAAGAGAGCTTAAACATGATCTGCATTATAATCAAAAAAGATTCAGATTCCCCGCTATTCTTGAGAGGACGGGGGGCAGTAGGAGCACCAATAGTGGTTAGAATATTAAAACTTTCGCAATTAAGTAGCGCGGAACGGGCAAAACTTCAGAAAAGAGCCGAGTTAGATATTGATAACGCCCTCAAAGTCGCTCAAACGGTGATAGAAACCATCCGCGAGCGGGGGGATGCCGGCGTTGTGGACTATGTGCGGCGTTTTGACTACGAGGGTGCGACGGTAGAAAATATCAAAGTCAGCGAGGCAGAATTTGAGCAGGCTTTTCAGTTAATTGAACCGGAAGTAAAAACTGCCATTCAACAGGCTTTCCGGAATATTCAAGAGGTACATCGTCGCCAAATGCCGGAAGAAACACTACTGGCAGAAATTGAACCAGGTGTCTTTGCCGGCGAAAAAATCTCTCCTATCCCCAATGTGGGTTTATACGTTCCCCGGGGCCGCGGTGCTTTTCCCTCGATGATGTTAATGTTAGCCATACCGGCAATGGTGGCAGGAGTGGAAAGAGTGGTCGTTTGCACTCCCCCCGATAAACAGGGCAACGTGGAGCCGGTTTCTCTGGTGGCGGCACGCATGGCTGGAGTCAGAGAAATTTATAAGTTAGGGGGCGTACAAGCGATCGCTGCTTTGGCTTTGGGAACAAAAAATATCAAAAGGGTTGACAAAATTACAGGTCCGTGCAGCGTCTATGGGGCGGCGGCCAAGCGGTTACTGTTCGGTACTGTGGATGTGGGTTTGCCGGCAGGTCCAAGTGAGTCGATAGTTTTGGCCGATGAGTCCACCGATGCTCGTTTAGCGGCCTTGGATTTATTAATTGAAGCGGAACACGGGGCGGATTCGGCAGCTTTATTAGTCACCCACTGTGAAGATTTGGCGATCGCTGCTAGTGAATATGCACAGGAATACCTGCAAAAACTCCCGGATTGGCGACGGGAATTCTGTGAGGCGGGTTTAGCCGCCTATGGGGGCATAATTTTAACCGATAGTTTGCAGCAATCCCTCGATTTCGTCAATGAGTACGCCCCGGAACATCTGGAGGTTTTAGTTAGTAATCCTTTTGCCATTCTGGGCAAGATTAAAAATGCTGGCGAAATTCTCCTGGGAAATCATACTCCTTCCTCTATGGCTACCTACGCCATCGGAGTCAATGCTGTGCTGCCGACAGGAAGTTTTGCCCGTTCCTATTCGGCGGTTTCGGTTTATGATTTTCTCAAGCGCTCCACTTTGGCTTATGTCACCCCTGAAGGCTTTGAAAAGTTAAAAGAAACCACGAAAACTTTAGCCGAGTACGAAGGTTTTCCCGCCCATAAATTAGCAATTCAACACAGGGAAATTTTACTCTAAATACAGGGAATAGGAAACAGGGAATAACTCTGATTTATTATCCTGTATCCTATTTGGTACTATGATAAGAGCAGAGAATCAGGCAAGCATTTTATGAAAAAAGTAATTGTTATTTTAATTCTGGGTTTTCTGAGCGAACAAATATCAATAAAATCACCAATTTCTGGCAATCAAACCCTCAATAATTTAGCCGTAGCTAACAACAATAATCGTCCCACTCCCCAGAAAAAACCTAGTCCTTCTCCACAGTTTCGGTGCGATGGTAGAACTCACTGTTCCCAGATGACCTACTGTGCAGAAGCGACTTTTTTCTTGAGAAATTGCCCCAATGTCAAAATGGATGGAGACGGTGATGGAGTTCCCTGTGAAAGTCAATGATGTGGAAAAAAATCCTCAGAAAAATGTTGGGAAAGTTTTCCAGATAACTAACTTTGTTTCCTCACCCCAATTCTCTCATTTAAAGAATCGGGGTGAAAACAATTAAGAAGCAGTAATCACGGGAGAATTAAGATATTGATAATTCCAGTCCGATTGTTGCCAAACGCGACCATCAAGGGCAATTTGTTCGATTAAACTAGCTAATCGTAAAGCTTTTAAAGCTTGTTCCCCACCGACGGAAGGTTGGTCTCCACCGCGCACACAATGAACAAAATGTTCTAATTCCGCGTGTAGAGGTTCAATATTGCTGGTATAAACTTTTTCAATTAAACCATCTTGACGGTAGAGAACTTGACCGTAATCGGTGCTATAGTTAGCGGTGGTTTGCCGGTGAATGAGAATTTCATTATTGAGAAAATCTGCTTCCGTGAGAGAATTTTTACAGTGGGCTGCTAAACGGCGAATCTTGCGATGAGTCACCTTACTAGCGGTTAAATTAGCCACCACTCCATTACTAAAACCAAGGGTTGCAGTGACATAATCAAGATAACCGGAATCAGTGGCAGCGCGACTACCACTAGCGGTTAATTTCACCACGGGAGCAGCAACTAATTCTAAAATTAAATCTATATCGTGGATCATTAAATCTAACACCACCGACACATCATTAGCGCGTTGGGAATAGGGACTCATGCGATGGGATTCAATCGCTAAAATCTCCTCGGTTTTCAAGACCTTCGATAACTCTTGGAAAGCGGGATTAAAACGCTCGATATGACCCACTTGCAGAATACAATCGTGATCGGCTGCCGCATTGACTAAAGATTCCGCTTCACTAATACTAGCGGCGATCGGTTTCTCGATCAAGGTATGTACTCCCGCTTGCAGACAGTCCATCCCGACTCGATGGTGTAACCGCGTGGGGACAGCGATACAAACCGCATCTACCCTAGGTAAGAGATCTAAATAATTTTCAAAAAAACGGACTCGGTATTTACTGGCAGTTTCCAGTCCCTTTTCGACGTTGACATCGGCCACCCCGACGAATTCCACGTCTTTTAATAAACTCAGGATGCGACTATGGTGTTGTCCCATGTTACCGACCCCGATAATCCCGACTTTAATCGGTTTGAGTTGATTTCTGTTACCCGGAAAGTTTGCTGGTTGATTGGACATGAATTTTAGACTCCTGTGTTCACACTCCTCACACCACTTGATTAAATTAATCAAGCTGATTTTGTCGATGAATTACCAAGATGGTATCATGGTTATCCAGATTCTGACACGATGTCGGTGTCAATGGGAGTTCTGAGAAGATTTTCTGATTTCATCTCGCGGTTTTTACTCCTAAATGCTTATCAAAACATCGTCCCTGAGTAGCGAGGACTACATTCAGCTAAATTTTAACTATGGACAATTCAACGGATTTTAACTCCTTACGGGGATTAAGTGTTTTTTTGCTAGGAATGATGGGATCTGGCAAATCCACCCTGGGAGAGTTGCTTTCCCGACGGTTACAATATCGTTTTTTTGATACAGATATATTAATAGAAAGGGTCGCGGGAAAGAAAATCAGGGAAATTTTTGCCGACGAGGGAGAAGCGACTTTTCGGGAGTTAGAAACCCAAGTTTTGGCCGAATTATCCTCTCTGACTAAAACTGTGATTGCCACCGGGGGAGGGATGGTTTTAAAACCGATTAATTGGAGTTATCTTCGTCACGGTTTAATGATTTGGTTAGATGTTCCTCTCGAAGTCTTGGTTAAACGTTTAAAAAAAGATACCTCTCGTCCCTTGCTTCAGTCCACTGATTTAGAAAGTAAACTGGAATTATTATTAGAACAAAGACGAGGACTTTATGCACAAGCAGATCTTCGGATTGTTGTTTCTGACCTAGATAGACCTACTGATATCGTTGAGAAAATTTTAACAGCAATACCGACGGTGATTAAAGATTTTCATCCAGAAAGAGATAATAACTAGGGTTTGCTGAAAAAGCTTTTCCTGGGGGCAGGGTGTGGGGTGTGGGGTGTGGGGTGTGGGGTTTTACCGATTTTGAGGTAGTCAATTACCTAATTTTCAGGGAAAAAGTACCTGAATTTTCCCCCCGATCCCCGCAAC